>CAMCBY010000009.1 GCA_945873015.1 Klebsiella pneumoniae | reverse complement strand
TGAGCGCTGCTTTCGAGCAGCACACCGCCGAGATCAAACAGCAACAGTATTGGTCGTTTCACTGGCAAAGGTCAGCGCAGGCCACAAGCCAGTAATGGGGATTAAGCAACGCTATGTGCTGGCGAGCGCAGCCAGAATCGGTGTTGCGCTCAAACTGATCTGCGCTTGAGACTGAACAGCGGGATCACTCTCGATGTGCGTGCCTGATAATCGCAATAAGCCGGGTAGTGTGCGGTCATGAGCTGCCACAGGCGGGTGTGTTCGTCACCACTCGCAAGCTGCGCATGCGCGGCAAAAACCTCCGGCCCGACCTGCACTTCGACGTCCGGTGTCGCGAGCAGATTGTGATACCACTGCGGATGGGTGTCCGAGCCGCCTTTGGAACCAACGATCACATAACCGTCGCCATCGACACCGTACAGCAGCGGGTGAATATAGGACTTGCCGGACTTGCGCCCGATGGTCTTCAACAGCAGGCAGGGCACGAGGCCCTGGCCGCCGACTGCGGTTGAGTCCCACAGATGGCCTTCTCGACCGCCGGTCTCCTGATAGCGCCGCACATGAGCACTGATCCAGTCCGGCACTGCGCCGTGATCGAGGGCATCAACGGTTTTATTGAGGATGTTTTCAGTCATGCGGGTGGCCGTAAACGCGCTAGTCGTGTTTGTGTTTATGTTTGTCTTTGATCCTTTCGCCGCGACCGTGTTCTGCCGGTCCGCCCTGCGCCATTTCCAGTGCGACCTTGCGCCCGCGAATCTGGCCGGCCCCGACCAGCGCCTTGTTCGCCACCAGCTTCTCGGCCGCCGACAACCACAAAAGGTAATAGTTGCTGCCGTCGTCTTCGGCACCAGCGGCCTTGATTTCGCTGCTCAACTGCTCGGTCCATTCGGCCCAGGTGTAACGGCCTTGCTGGAACAGGTGTACGACCAGGGCGAAGGCTTTGGCTTCCCACGGGAAGTTGAACACGATTTCCTGATCGGCATTGGTCGGTACCAGAGGAATGTCCCGTACCGGCGGGACGCCTGCCGCGCCGCTCATGCCGGCATCAGGTAATCGTCGAACAAGTCGACGTAGACCGAATCATTGCGCGAGGCTTTCGGCCCCCATAATTCCTGGGCGCTGAAATACACGCTATAGCAGTGTTGCGGTTTCTCGCCCTTGCCGTGCGCATGGGTATCGGGAAACAGGAACACGCCGTGGTCGCGGTCGATGCAGCCGAGTTTGTCGCGGCAATAACGCGGCAGACGGGTGTGACCAATGGGGTTCATGTTCTTGACCACCACCATGTCGCCTTCCTTGAACTTGGCTTTGACGCCCAGATCAACCCGTGCACTGGACCCCATCAATACAATCTTCGGCACTGCTTCCGGCGCCAGCGCCGGGGTTGCTTTCGGCTCTTCGCCGATGGCGTGACCGGTGCGCAGTTCTTCAGCGGTCAGAATGCCTTTTTCCATCGTCACGGTTTCAAAGGCGTGCAGCCAGTGTTCGTAGTACGACGATTGCAGGTAATACGCGGCGCCCATGCGTTCGATGGCATGGCGAAATTCATCGACATTAAAGGCGCCGGTAGCCGACAGCGGCGCGAATAAACCGAAAACCCGCGCCTCCCAGTCGTGATGAAAGACCGGTTCGTCCTTTTCGGGGTTGACCGGCCCGAAACCATGCATGCCGCCAAGATCGTGTATGCCATTCATGAGCGTGCCCTCAGCGCTTGGGTGGCGCGAGTCTGGCAACGCCGATCATCGAGTCGCGTGTCACCAGTGCTGCGAGTTCTGCTTCGCTCATGCGCTCGGTGCCGGCCGGTCGTTGCGGCAACACCATGTAGCGCAACTCCGCCGTGCTGTCCCACACCCGTACTTCGACATCGTCATCGAGTTTGACGCCGAATTCCTTCAGTACGCCGCGCGGGTCGCTGATCACGCGTGAGCGATAGGGCGCAGCCTTGTACCAGGCGGGTGGCAGGCCAAGGGTCGGCCACGGATAACAGGAGCACAGCGTGCACACCAGCACGTTATGCACGGTCTCGGTGTTCTCCACCACCACCATGTCTTCGCCCTGAATCCCGGAATAGCCGAGTTCGGCGATCGCTGCGGTGCCATTGGCGAGCAGGCGATGTTTGTAGTCGCGGTCGAGCCACGCTTTGGCGACCACGCGTGCGCCGTTGTGCGGGCCGACCTTGGTCTCGTAGGTGTCGATGAGTTCATCGACGGCGACAGGGTCGATGAGGCCTTTTTCGGCCAGCACCTGCTCGAGGGCTTTGACGCGCAGCTCAGGGTCGGTCAGCGGTCGATTGCCGTGCGGGTGATGATGATCGCCATTGTGATCATGGTCGTGGTCGTCGTGGTGGCGATGGTCGCTCATACCTGATCCTTAGAAATGATTAATTCGTCCAGCAGCCGGTCGCTTCGAAAGCATGGGCTGCGCGCAGCACGGTGCTTTCGTCGAAGTGGCGGCCAATCAGCATCATGCCTACCGGCAAGCCGCCTGACATCGCACAAGGCACCGTCATGGCGGGGTGGCCGGTGACGTCGAAGGGCGCGGTGTTGTTCAGCATCTCGAGTGCGCGCGCGATGGTTTCCTCGCGCGAACAGTGTTTGTCGGGTATGCGGGTGGCCTTCATCGGCATGGTCGGCATGAGCAGCAGGTCGTAGTCACTGAGCATGGCGTTATAGGCCTCGCGCAGTTTCCAGCCGAGGTTCTGGGCCTTTGCGTAGTATCGTCCATGATAATTGTCTTCCATGTACTGGCCGACCAACATGACGAGTTTGGTGGTCTCGGACAAATCGTTCGGTCGCGTCAGGCGGCCGCGCGCAAAGCTGTCGAGCAGGCCCACATTGTAGTAGCCCTTCCAGTTGGTGCCCATGCTGTTGCCCTTGACCATGAGCGCGGTGGCGCCCTCGATCGCGATGCCGTTCCAGATGTGAATACCATCGCGGTGCATGGGAATCGAAACATCCTCCACTACCGCACCGAGTTGTTTGAACAGTTGCGCCGACTCGCGCACGCAATTGTCGCTGTCGGCCTGCGAACGGTCGGGCCAGCCGAAACCTTCCGTCACTACGCCTATGCGCAGATCTGTAACATCGCCGGTCAGCGCTTTGGTGTATCTGTCGACACGCACGTTGCGCTGGCGCGGGTCCATGCCGTCGTCGCCGGCGATCACTTCGAGCAAGGTGGCGCAATCGGTGACATTGCGTGTCATCGGGCCCAGGTGGTCGAGTGTCAGTTCGATGGGAAATGCACCGGTATAGGGCACCAGACCATGGGTGGGCTTCAGGCCATAGATACCGCACCACGATGCCGGCATACGTATCGAACCGCCCTGGTCACCGCCAATGGCCATGTCGACCGCACCGCTTGCGACCAGTGCGGCGCTACCGCTCGATGAGCCGCCCGTGCTGTGGGCCGGGTTATGTGGATTTAATACTGGCGGCGTGTCGCAGGTGTGGCTGCCGCCGGAAAAACACAGACTCTCGCACACCGACTTGCCGGCAATTTCGCCGCCGGCATCGAGGATGCGCGTGACAAGGGTGGCATCGATATCGGGCACATATCCTTCCAGCACTGCCGTACCGTTCATCATCGGCACACCAGCGACGCAGATGTTGTCTTTGATGGCGATGGTGCGGCCTTTCAGTTTGCCGCTCTTTGCGCCTTTGATAGCGCAGCGGTAATACCAGGCATTGAGTGGATTGTCGGCGGGCTCGGGCCGCCATGCGCCGCCGCGCGGATAGCTGACCGCGGGTTTGGGCTCAACCATGTCATCGATGCGTTCGTACGAGGCGAGCGAGCCACCTATCAAACCCTGATACGAGAGCAGGTCATCATCCGATAGTGAGAGACCGAACTGTTGGGCGATGAGCGCAATGTCTTCGAGCGTGGGTGGTTTGATTTTCATGAATTTTTGCGCATCTCTTGAGTGTGCCGTGCTGGCGTCAATGTACACGTTTAATATTGCTGGTCAAACTGCGGGCAAGCACCCGTTTTGCCGCAGGTTTGGCAGCTTCTTCAGGGTGATTGCGCGGCGTACACCGCCACCATGCATGCGTGCGGCGATGAGAATGCGCAGCTACTGCCGGGCCTGCTCCGGTGTGATTTTGCGCGCGGCGAAAACCTCCTTCAGCACAGCGATGCCATTGAGGGCGGCCGGAAAACCGGCATACACCGCCATCTGGGTCACGACCTCGACAATCGCTTCCGGTTTACAGCCGGCATTGAGTGCGCCATTGACGTGGGCGGTGAGTTGACGTGGTGCATTGCCCTGGGTGGTCAGTGACGCGACCGTCACCAGTTCGCGCGTGCACAGGTCGAGCTGTGGGCGCGACACGACATGGCCATAGGCGAAATCGTTGATCCACTGCGCGAGATCCGGCGAGGTTTCCGCTACCGCGGCCATCGCCTGCGCGGTGGTCCCGCCAGTGATGACGTCGAGGGTCTGTTTGCCGCGTGCGTGATAGTCCGGCGTGGCGGCATTGTCTGCGGCGCCCGCGCCGAAACTGAGCGTGGCGAGCAGGGTAGTGGCGAACAATCGCGTCATGCTGAATTCCTTGGTGGTTGAAAGGCAGGCCCGCACAACATGCAGGCGACGAGCCCGCACTCTAACAGGCTGGTGAAAAACTACTGCGCTCGACATTTCGTGTCCCGGCGGTGCTCGGAATCCTCACGTATTTCCATATACGCTACGGTTCCTGCGCGCCGGCGGAACGCGAACTGCCTTCGCTCGCTACGTTTTTCACCAGCCTGCTAACGTTCAACGTGCGCAGCCAAGAACCGCCAATCGGGGGTAGCGTTTATATCGATTCGCGCGCCGTTCAAGCCCGATTGGGCGTTTACGCTGGACGCGTGCATGGGCTGGCCGTACCCTAGCCGCACAACTGAAACAATCCGCGGCCGGCCCAAACACTGCTGGCCCCGGTGTTATAAAAAAATGTATCGCTACACTTCCAACGCGCGCCGCGTCCCGGCATGGCGGTGGCTGTTCGCGCTATGCGCGCTGCTGATGGGCAGCGCGTGGGCTGGCGCGTCGCCACTGTTGACGTGGCCTGCAGACAATGTCGGACACGTTGCCCTGGATGGTCACTTCACTGTGCTCGTCGACAACGCGCGCGCGCTCAATGCCGACGCGGTGCTCGGCGGCCGCCATGATGCCGAATTCATGCCGGCTGCTCGTCACAATACCAATCCCGGTTTCACGCGTGCGGAAGTGTGGGCGCGTTTTGTTATCCACTACGAGTCGGCCCACGGTGCAGCGCCGGTGCTGGTATTGTCGCGACCCTTGATCGACGACATTGATTTGTACGCCGTCGGTCCGAATGGCATGCACAGCCATGTAAGCACCGGTGACAACCATAGCTTCGCCACGCGCCCGATAAACAATCGCGGTTTCGCCTTTCTGCTGGCCCCCAAAGCCGGTGAGACCGTCACTTATTACATGCGGGTGCGCAGCGCGACCGGCGCCGTCGCGTTGCCATTGGAGTTGATGGACAGCGCGACCTTTCATGCCGAAAGTGCCTCGGAGAACTATCTGCGTGGGGCATACCTCGGCTTCATGGCCGGCCTCGCTTTGTGCGCGCTGGTATTGTTCGTACTGGTGCGCAATGTCGCTTACGCCTACTACTGCCAATATCTGGTGACCTTGGTATTGCTGGTGTGCGCGGCGGACGGTTATGCCATGCAGTTCCTGTGGCCGAACGCGCCGCTCGCCCAGCAGATCCTGCCCGCCGCATTGCTTGCCCTGTGTAATGTCACCGGCACCTTGTTCGCGCGCAGCTTTCTCAATCTGCCTGAGGTCACGCCGGCCAGCGAGCCGTGGTACGCACTAGGTGCGGTCACCAGCGCGGTCGGCGTGGGTGTGCACGTTTTCCACCCCGGCGCGCTCGGTGTGAGCATCATCATGGCCACTTCAGTGGTGCTGGGTCCGATCGCCTTGTGGGGGTGTATTCAGGCCTGGCGCGCTGGCGACCGGGTCGCTGGATATCTGCTGTTCGGCTGGTTGGCCTTCCTGATTGGCATGAGTTTTACCTTGCTCGACATGGTCGGCGCGTTGCCGACCTCGGCGTGGGCCGCGAATGGTGTTTACCTCGGATCGCTCGGTGAATTCGTCGCCCTGGCGGTGGGATTATCCGATCGGCTATGGAATCTGCAGCGCGCCCGCGAGGCACAGATTGCGGCCGCGAATGCCGATCTTGCGGCGCTCAATACCAATCTCGAAGGGATGGTGCGCAGCCGTACCCGCGAACTCGAGGAACGCAATCGCGAACTGTCGGAACTGGCGGTGCGTGACAGCCTGACCGGGCTGTACAACCACAGCACCACCATCGAACTGCTCGAGCAATTGCTCAATCAGAGCCAGCGCTATGAGTTCCCGATTGCGACCGTCATGCTGGACATCGACAACTTCAAGCAGCTGAACGACAGCTATGGCCATCAACTGGGTGACCACGTACTGGAAGAAGTTTCGCAGACACTCGCCGACTCGGTGCGCGGCGCTGATGTCGTGGGGCGTTATGGCGGCGAAGAGTTTCTGGTGGTCATGCCCCATGCCGATGCGCTGGCGGCACGCGAGTATGGCGAGCGCCTGCTTGGCCTCATTCGCGAGATTCGTATCGGCAACAGCCACATCAGCGCGAGCATCGGGGTGTCGGTGTTTCATCCGCGCGGTCATCGCGCCTCGGCCCAGGATGTCATCCGGCGTGCCGATGAGGCGCTGTACCGTTCCAAGCGCGAGGGGCGCGATCGGCTGACCATCGACAGTCTGAGTCTGGTGCCGACCAAGGACGCCGAGAGGCGCTTTGAGAAGCCACCACCGCGCTCGTGACCTCAAGCGCGGCCCGGCGCTGCGCATGACCATGTGACTGGCCGCCCGTCGCGGGCCAGGCCGCACTACAACGCAGAATACAAATCGGGCCGCAGTCGAGAGGCAAAGTACGGCAAGTCCGGGTATCCTTTGCGCTCCCTCGCAACACGACGAAAACCGCCATGACTGCTGCCAGCATCGATACCGCCAACGCGGGCGCCGCGCCTCTCGCCACCCACACCCCGGTCAACAACGGCCGCATGGAAATCGCCACCCCGCTGTACTCTCTTGTGGTTAACGAGATACTGCCGGGGCTCGACCTCCAGCCGGCCGCGTTCTGGACCATGCTCGAGGACGTCATTACCGAACTCGCGCCCAAGAACAACGTCCTGCTGCTCAAGCGCTACAAGCTGCAGGCATCGATCGACACCTGGCATCAATCCCGTTGCGACGCGCCGCACGATCATGCGCAGTACAAAAAATTCCTGGAGAAGATCGGTTATCTGTTGCCCGAAGGACCGGATTTTGCCGTCAGCCCGACCAACATCGACACCGAGATCGCGACCATGGCCGGGCCGCAACTGGTGGTGCCGGTCAAGAACGCTCGTTACGCCCTGAACGCTACCAATGCCCGCTGGGGTTCGTTGTATGACGCGCTGTATGGCTCCGACGTCATTCCCGAGACCGACGGTGCGCAGCGCGCCGGTGGCTACAACCCGGTACGAGGCGCCAAGGTCATCGCCTATGGCCGCGCGTTGCTGGACGAGGCCGCGCCACTGGCCGATGGTTCCCACGCCCATGCCAAGGCCTACAAGGTGGTGAGCGGCCAATTGGCGGTGGTGATGGGCAATGGCGAGAGTGTCGGTCTCAAATTTCCAGAGCGTTTTGTCGGCTATAACGGTGCGGTCGATGCGCCCCATGAGGTGCTGATCCGCAATAACGATTTGCACATCATCATTCAGGTTGATGCCGAGCACCCGGTCGGTGTGACCGATGCTGCCCATATCAAGGATCTGGTGCTCGAATCGGCTGTCACCACCATCCAGGACTGTGAGGATTCGGTCGCCGCCGCCGACGGTGCCGACAAGACCGAGGTCTATCGCAACTGGCTGGGTCTCATGAAGGGCACCTTGACCGATACCTTTGAGAAGGGCGGCAAACAGGTCACCCGTACGCTCGCCCCGGATCTGAAATTTCTCGACCCCAAGGGCCAGCCTCTGACCTTACATGGGCGCGCGCTGTTGCTGGTGCGCAATGTCGGCCATCTCATGACCAACGAAGCGGTGCTGCTGAAGGGCGAAGAAGTGCCGGAGGGTATCCTCGACGCCGTCATCACCGGCACCATCGCGCTCTACGATCTGCGTGGTATCGGCGGTCTGCGCAATTCCCGCGCAGGCTCGATGTATATCGTCAAACCCAAGATGCATGGTCCGGAAGAAGTGGCGTTTGCCTGCGAGGTGTTCGACCGCGTCGAAGACAAGCTCAATCTTGCGCGTTACACGCTCAAGATTGGCATCATGGACGAAGAACGCCGTACCACCGTCAATCTCAAGGAATGCATCCGCGCCGCCAAAGATCGCATCATTTTCATCAACACTGGTTTTCTCGATCGCACCGGTGATGAAATTCACACCTCCATGGAAGCGGGCGTGATGGTGCGCAAAGAGGCCATGAAACAGGAAACCTGGATCAAGGCTTACGAGAACTGGAACGTCGATATCGGTCTGGCCTGCGGCTTGCAGGGCAAGGCGCAGATTGGCAAGGGCATGTGGGCCAAACCCGACCTCATGAAGGAGATGGTGGAGACCAAACATGCGCACCTCCAGGCCGGCGCGAGCACCGCCTGGGTGCCGTCGCCGACCGCCGCCACCCTGCATGCCATGCACTATCACCGCACCAATGTGTGGGCGGTGCAGAACGAATTGAAGAAGCGTCCGCGCGCGCGCCTCGATGACATCCTGACCATTCCGCTGCTCGGTGACACACCGCTGACGCGCGAACAGGTGCAGGCCGAACTCGACAACAACTGCCAGGGCATCCTCGGTTACGTGGTGCGCTGGATCGATCTCGGTATCGGGTGTTCCAAGGTGCCGGACATCCACGACGTGGGTTTGATGGAAGACCGTGCGACATTGCGTATCTCCAGCCAGCACATCGCCAACTGGCTGCGTCATGATTATGTGCGCCGTCGTCATGTGCTGGAGACCTTCAAGCGTATGGCAGTGGTGGTCGACCGGCAGAATGACGGCGAGCCCGGCTACAAGCCGATGTCGGCCAATTTTGACGAGTCAGTGGCGTTCCAGGCGGCCTGCGAACTGGTGTTCGGCGGAGTCCATCAGCCCAATGGTTATACCGAGCCGGTGCTGCATCGCCGTCGACGTGAATTGAAGGCGGCGGGCTACAACTGAGTTGTACCGTACCGCGGGTGCCCTGACTGGTGCCCGCACGCTGTGTGAGTGACCCGCGGTGGATGAGGTACTCGTGCTCAACAGCGGCGGTGGGCTCATTCGGTTACAGATCGACCGAATGTCGGCCGCTACCGATTTTCAGGGTGGATGAAACCGCTTTAATCACTTAAGCTTTGATCTGCAAGTCTCGATAGCTCATTGGGATTCTCGCGAGCGAGTCACGGCAGGCCGACGCCTTGGGGGGCATAGGCAGGGAAGATTGCCGGGCTGCTCGTAACGGATGTGAGGGTGCATGGGGTTGCGCGGTCGAATCTACACTTGGGTGGTGGCGTGCTGTTTGGGGCTGGTGGCGGTGGCGCAGGTCACGGCGGCCGAGGATCCCCATGCGGCGGTGTTTTCTGAATCTCAATACCCATCGGCCACGCAGTGCGCCAGTTGTCATCCCAAGGTGTTCTGGGAGTGGGCGGTATCCAATCACGCCTACGCGTCGATTTCACCGATGTTCCACAAGTTCGAACAGGCCATCAGCGACCTCGCGTCCGGCACCATCGGCACTTTTTGTGTTCGCTGCCACCAGCAGATAGGAACCCAGATGGGCGAGCCGCGCGAAGCGGCGCTGTGGGATCGCTCGGCGATTTCCCGCGAAGGCATCACTTGTGTGACCTGTCACCGCGTATCGGCCCAGTTCGGCAAGGTCAACGGCGAGCGTCATATCGAACCTGGTGACATCAATCAGCCGGTCTACAACAGCGGTGTCGGCAGCAATTACGGTGAAGTGGTCGGCAAGGCCGCCGAGTACGGTGTTTCGACCGCTCCGGGTAAACCCGGCACACCGATACACGGTGCGCCGATTAAATTCGATCAAATTTCCAAGAGTGAGTTCTGCGTGTCCTGCCACCAGGTGGCGGTGCATCCCGGCATCAAACTCGAAGTCGTGTGGGAGCAATACCGCGGCTCACCAGCGGCCAAGGAAGGCATCACCTGCCAGCAATGCCACATGGGCAAGTCGCCGGGCGAGCCGGACGCGGGTTACGACAGTTGGCCGATAGCGGTGGTCAACGGCCAGACCGTCGGCGACCCCAAGCAGAAACATTCCAATCACATGATGTTCGGGCCCGGCTACCCGATAGCCCACCCCGGCATTTTTCCGTTCAATCCGCGCTCGCAGCGCTGGTCGATCAAAGACTGGCTGAAGTTCGATTACCGCGCGCCGTGGGGCGACCCGGCCTGGGAAGACAAGGTCGAGAAGGGCGTTGAACAGGCCACTTTCCCCGAAGAATGGAGCAAGCGCGCCGACCGCGAGGAAGCGCGTTATGTGATTTCCCTGAACGAGAAACTGCTCAACGACAAGAAGCGCTCGCGTATCGAGATCATGGAGAACTCCATGAAAATCGACGGCCCGTTCTTTGACGGCGACCTCAAGAGCGGCAAAAAGCTCAAGCTGCATTACACCATCACCAACGTCGATCGTGGCCACAACCTGCCGTCCGGCTCGCTCGGTGCGCAGCCCGAGCTGTGGTTCAACGTCGCGGTCATCGACCCAGATGGCCAGCGCGTGTGGGAATCAGGGTACGTGGACGGCAATGGCGACATGGCCGACATCCATTCGCTGGAAGTGGCGTCGGGCAAAGTGCCCTACGACAAACAACTGTTTAACCTGCAGACCAAATTCCTGACCACCAACGTCAAGGGCACAGACCGCGAGATGTATCTGCCGGTCAACTTTGATTTCGACCAGTTGCCGCACATCCGCCCGCCGGGTGTGCCGACCACGGTGCTCAATCATCCTCCCTTTATTCGTATGGAAGGGCGCAGTCTGCCGCCGCTGACTGCACGCGATGTGCGTTACACGATTCCGGCCTCGGCCTTGACCAAGCCCGGTAAGTACAAGATTCAGTCGCGCATGCGCAGCCGCGCAGAGCCTATCTATTTCATGAAGTTCGTCGGTGCGACCGTGGACATGGAGCAGGCGATCAACGAATGGATGATCGATATTCATCCGCAGGCGGCGGAGTTCGACGTCAAATGAACACACGTCAGCACTCAAGCCGTCCCGCGCGACTGACCGCACTCGCGTTTGTGCTCGCCACCGGCATGGCGGGTGGTGTGGTGCGGGCAGAACTGCCGCGGCGTAATGCCGAGCAGGTGCGTCCCAGCCTGCCGACCATTCCCGAGCCGGCCGATGGCAAGGTGCGGGGCGAAGGCGAACACCAGAAGAAGCCGACCGAAATGTCGTCCGAAGCGCAGGCGGCTGAGGTCACCCGCGAATTGTTCGGCCCCGATCCGACCTACGCCGACAAGCCCTACGACGTCGAGGCCCAGCTCGCCATCTACGGTGGCAAACGTGCCGTCAACGGTCCCCGTCCACCGATTGAATGGGGCTACCCCATGTATCAGTCGGGCCCGGTAGGTAATGGCATCACCATCTTCGGCGATAAGAATCCGGCGCGGCCGCAGCTTCTGGCCTACGGTGATTTCCGTATCGGCCCTGGCTACAACGACAATGGCAAGGTCGATACCGCCAATATGGCGGCGCGACTGAATCTCGATCTCGATCTGCGGCTGACTGCCACCGAACGTATCCATGCTTTTCTGCGGCCGCTGGACCGAGGCAAGGTCGGGCGCTTCACGCGCGTTGAGTTTGGCGGCAATCAGCGCGATAAATTCGGCGATCACGAAATCCTGCTCGATGTCACGCCCGAGACGCTGTTCTTTGAAGGCGATCTCGGCCAAATCGCCTCCGGCATCACCGACGAATACAACCTGTACGACATTCCGGTAGCGGTCGGCCTCATGCCGATGGTGCTGCAGAACGGCATCTGGATGGACGATGCCATCCTCGGCGGCGCGGTCTCCATTCCGGCCCTGAACAGCCGCCTGCTCGATATCTCCAATATGGATATCACCTTCTTCGGCGGTGGCGATCGGGTGACAACCAAATCGCAGTTGAAGGGCAAATTTCAGGACGACCACGGCGTCAATATCTACGGCACGGCGGTCTTCATTGAAACGCGGGGCATGTACATCGAAGCTGGTTACGGCTACACCGATGACACACGCAATTTTCTCGGTACCGACTTCAGCTATCACAACCTGACGGCGGCCGTGACGCGGCGCTATTTCGGCAAGGTCTCCAATTCGCTGCGCGTGGTTTACAACTTCAATCAGGATCCGGGGCCGGGTTTCGCCAAAACCGCAGACGGTTGGTTGTTGCTGTTGGAGAACTCGCTCATCACCCATAAGCCGCTGACGCTGGTGCCCTACGCCAACTTCTTTGTCGGCTCTAAAAAACCGCAGTCGCTGGCGCGCGACTTTGGCGCGGGCGGCATCCTCAGGAACACCGGTATCAACTTTGAAACCGATGGCCTGACCGGCTTTCCGAAACTCGATGACACCGCCAATGACACCTATGGCGGTGCGATTGGCGTGAGTTATCTGTTCAATCTCGAGCAACAGATAGTGATCGAAGTTGCAGGCCTGAATCCTTTCGGTGACGACAACGAGCCGGGCCGGGTCGCCAGAGGCCACCAGATGGCGGTGGGTGCACGTTATCAGCGGCCGCTGACGAAACGATGGATATTCCGCACCGATGCAATCTATGGCGTGCGCGAAAACGAAGAAGACCTGGCCGGCATCCGTGCCGAGATGCGCATGAAGTTCTGACCATGGTGGTCGAAACCAAGTCGAGAGCCCGGATAGCGCGCGAGTGCGGGGCACTGGCGCTGCTGGTCCTGCTGGCCGCCATGCCGGTGCGGGCCGGCGACAGCCTGCCGACGCTGCCGGTCGACCGGGATGCGCGTTTCTTAGGCGTTGAGACCTGTGGCTCGAGTGAGTGTCATGGCTCGTCCGAGGCCTGGCGCAATGCGACGGTCTCAATGAAGGAACGCCTGATCTGGCAAGCCCACGATCAGCACGCCAAGGCCTTTGCCTCGCTCAGCAGCGATGCCGGCCGCGCCATCGCGAGCAAACTCGGCATCGCCGATGCAACCCAGGCGCCGGAGTGTTTGAGCTGTCATTCGACCCACGTGCCCGTCTCGCAGCGCGGGCCGAAGTTCAGCCTTGAGAATGGTGTCGGGTGCGAATCCTGTCATGGTCCCGGTGGTCAGTTTCTTTCCACTCACATGCAGACCACCTCCCAGCACGCAGGTAATGTGGCGGCGGGTATGTACCCGACCGACCAGGCCGCGCCGCGCGCAGCGCTGTGTCTGTCCTGTCATCAGGGGGATGCCAAACGCAGTCTCGGTCACATGCATTATGGGGCCGGCCATCCGCGTCTGCGTTTCGAACTCGATACCTATGGCGCGCTGCAGCCCTACCATTTTCTGGCGGACGCTGATTACCGCCGGCGCAAGCCGATGGCGTCCCACCTTGCATTGTGGGCGGCGGGGCAGGTGCGCACCGCCGAGCAGTTGCTCGGCCAGGTCAAGAGCGCCCACGGCCAGGGTATGTTTCCGGAACTCGGCAATTACGACTGCCAGACCTGTCATCGCCCGATAGCGGTCGACCCCGATCACAAACCGCGAGCCGGCGTCGCGCCTGGTGCGCTCAGCCTGAACGATGCGCCGCTGGTGGTATTGCGTGCACTGGCGGCGGTGGCTGCACCGGCCGAGGCCGCTGCGCTGCGCGAAGACAGCCATGCCCTGCAAGGCGCGCTCGGTGATGTCGCGAAACGCGACCGCCTCATCGAAAAACTTAAAGCTCGGGTGGCAACGCTCGCTAACGCAATGGACACACGCCGTGACCAGAGCGGCGATGTCGCGGCGGTGGTGGCAGCGCTGTTTGCCGAGGCGCGTGCTGAACAGCCACTCGCGTTCGCCGCAGCCGAAAGTCTTGCCATGTCGCTCGCGACCCTGCTTGCGGCCGACTATGAACAACAGGGCTTGAGCGCTGAGCAATATCAGCGCGCCAGCCTGGCTCTTGATGGTGTCTATGCCGCCGTCGGTGATGAGCGTAGCTATCGCGCCAAGACCTTCGTCGCCGCGCTTGATAGGCTCGCCAGCGCCGTGGCCAAGTAATCGCGCAAAGCGCACGGGATTGAAGCAATGAGGCGTTCAGCAGCACTCCAAACAAGCGTCCTGACTCGAGCGCTACCGCGTGGCGTCGGGGCAGCGCTCATGTTGTTGCTGTCTTGCGCATGGAGTCTGGTGACTGCCGAAGAAAGTCCCGATGGTCCGCCAAAATACCTCGGCGTCGTGACCTGTGCCGGTTCAACCTGTCACGGTGCCGGCCATCCGGTGGGTGACGCGCGGATTGGCCAGACCGAGTTTCTGAGCTGGCATCGTGATGACGCTCATTCCAAGGCGTATCGCGTGCTGATTGAAGACAAGGGGCAGCGCATCGCGCGCAATCTTGGCATCGACAACGCCGCCAGTGCGCCGGAGTGCTTGGGCTGTCACGCGACGTTTGTGCCCGCCGAAGTGCGCGGCAAACGTTTCCAGTTGTCCGATGGCGTTGGCTGCGAATCCTGCCACGGCCCCGCGTCGAAGTGGTTGGGCCAGCATGTCACCGGCGAAGCGAGCCGCGAAGACAATATCAAAGCCGGTATGTACCGCACTGAGGAGCCCGTAGCGCGCGCGACCTTGTGCCTGTCATGCCACCTTGGTAACCAGGATAAATTCGCCAACCATCGTCTGATGGGCGCCGGTCATCCACGCCTTTCGTTTGAGCTCGACACCTATACCCTGTTGCAGCCGGCCCATTACCGCGTCGACGCTGACTATCGCGAGCGCAAGCAACTCGCGTCCCACGTGCAGGTATGGGCGATTGGCCAGACCGCCGCCGCCGCGCGTACTTTTGAACTGTTCACCAGCGACAAGTGGGCGTCCAAGAGTGCGCTACCGGAATTTGCGTTCTTCGATTGCCACGCCTGTCATCATCCGATGAGCGAACCGCGTTGGGCGCCGCGCGAGACCAGCGGCCTGCCGCCCGGTGTGCCGCGCATCAACGATGCCCATGTCTTGATGCTGTTGTATCTGACCAAGGCGATTGCGCCGCCGCTCGCCGACGAACTGCACAAGTCGCTGCTCGCCCTGCACAAAGCCAGCAATGAATCGCGTGATACCACCATGACGGCGGCCAAGACCCTGCAGGATGTCGTGAAGAAGGTGCAGGCCGAGGTGCGTGGACACAATTTCACCACTGACGAGACCGCCACCATACTCGACAGCGTGGTGAAGGGCGGCGTCGCTGGCGACTATCGTGATTTCGCCGCCGCCGAACAGGCGGTGATGGGCGTACACGCCTTGGCCGACAGCCTGACGGACGCCAAGCGCTGGAATGAAAGCCAGGCCGGTGCAATCGCCGCGCAGATCAAGGTTCTTTATACCGTTCTCGCCGATCAGAACGCCTACCAGCCAGCACGTTTCAGCGGTGAGATGCAAAACCTCGCCGCAGCACTCAAGTAGGCTGTCATGGCGAGCGAACGCTACACCATCGCCATCGTCGGCGCCGGACCAGGCGGCTTGAGCGCCGCCGCGCGCGCAGCTGAAACCGGCACATCGCACATCCTGCTGGAAGCCGCGCCGCAGATCGCCAACACCATCTATCGTTACCAGAAGGGCAAACATGTGATGGCCGAGCCCGGCCAGTTGCCCTTGCGCGCGGCGGTCAGTTTTGAGGCCGGCACCCGTGAGCGCATTCTCAAGACCTGGCAGGGGGGCCTGGAAAAAGCCGGCGCGAACGTGCGCTATCGCGCTGAAGTCGTGGCGATTGAAGGTGAGCAGGGCAAGTTCCGCTTGAAGCTCGCTGACGGCTCCGAGATCAAAGCCGAATATGTCGTGCTCGGCATCGGACTGCAGGGCAATCTGCGCCGCATGGAAGTCCCGGGCGACACTTTGCCCGACGTTCAATATCAGCTCGACGACCCCGATGCATACAGTCGCGAGACCATCGTGGTGGTCGGCGCAGGTGATGCTGCGATTGAGAACGCGCTGGCACTGGCGAACAACAACAGCGTCATCATTCTCAATCGTCGGGACGAATTCACGCGCGCCAAAGAAGGCAATCTGCGTGACATCATGCGCGGCATCGAGAGCGGTGAACTTGAGTGTATGTATAACGCCAGTCCCAAGGGCGTGAGCGCACTTGAGGCCGACCATCCGTCGCGCAAACGTCTGCGCTTCGAAATCAAAACCAAGGACGGCGTGGCCGAGGTTTTGTGCGACCGCATCGTCGCACGTCTGGGCGCGCTGCCGCCGCGCGCGTTCGTGGAATCGTGCGGGGTGATTTTCCCGAGCGACGACCCGGCTGCCGTACCGTCAGTCTCGCCACGTTATGAATCGAACGTGCCGGGGCTCTATATCATCGGCGCGTTGGCTGGTTATCCACTCATCAAGCAGTGCATGAACCAAGGCTACGAGGTCGTTGAGTTCATTTGCGGGCGCGAAGTCGAGCCCGCCGACGAAGGACTGTTACGCGCCAAGTTCGCCGGTGTGCCGGGTCTGACCAAGGTCAACCTCGCGATTGTGCAGATCCGCTCCAACATTCCGTTGTTCGCTGGTCTGACGCCGCTGCAACTGCGCGAATTCCTGCTCGATTCCGACATCCGCACGCCGGCGCCGGGCGAGGTGGTGGTGCAGATCAACGACTACACCAATACTTTCTTCTCGATTCTGCGCGGCTCGGTGCATATCCAGATCGATCCGCAAGACCCCTCCCATACCGTCAAACTCGGGGTCGGCAAATTCTTCGGCGAGATGTCTTTGATCTCAGGCCGGCGTCGCGCCGCGACGATAGTCGCGGGTGAGGATTGTGTGCTGGTCGAAACGCCGCGGCGTTCGATGAACAAACTCATTCAGTCCGTCGAGTCGGTGCGTCGCACCGTCGATGAGACCTTCCTGTTGCGCGCGATTCGTATGCACATCGCGCCAGACGTGCCGGAAGATGACTTGATTGAAGTCGCGCATACCGCGCGTATCCGCCAGTTTGCGCCGGGTGATGCGCTGTTCAAGGAAGGCGACCCGGCCGATTCCTTACATCTGGTGCGCTCCGGTTCTGTCACCATCGCCCATGAAATTGCCGGGCGCGAAATCGTCATCGCCTATTTGCCATCCGGCAATTATGTTGGTGAGCTGGCTTTGCTGACCGATTCACCGCGTACTGCGACGGTGCGCGCGGCCGTCGCGACCGAGACCATCGAACTGCCCGGCATGGTGTTCCGTGAGCTGCTGGCCTGTTTCCCGGAGCTCGAAACCGAACTGAAATCCAAGGCCCAGGTGCGCTTGTCCGCCAGCGCACGTTTGCGTGGCGCGAGGGCCAATGCCGGCAACATGATCGAATTTCTGGTCGCGCAGGGCATTGGTGAAGCGACCGACGTGTTGTTGATCGATGAATCCTTGTGCGTCGGCTGCGACAACTGCGAGAAGGCCTGTGCCGATACCCACAAGGGCACCAGTCTGCTTGACCGTCGTGCCGGGCCGAGTTTCGCCAGCGTCCATGTGCCGACTTCGTGTCGCCATTGCGAGCATCCCCATTGCATGAAGGAGTGCCCGCCGGACGCCATTCATCGCACCCCGGAAGGCGAGGTCTACATTGCCGACAACTGCATCGGATGCGGCAACTGCGAAAAGAATTGCCCTTATGGCGTGATTCAGATGGCGGTCAAGGGCGAGACCGAAAAGCCGAGTCTGTGGAAGTGGCTGCTGTTCGGGCAGGGCCCCGCGCCGGGCGCGGAATTCCACAGCGATGACACGTCGTTAGCGAAGAAAGCGGTCAAGTGCGATATGTGCAAGGACCAGTCGGGTGGACCGGCCTGCGTGCGCGCCTGTCCGACTGGCGCCGCGATCCGGGTCAGTCCGGCCGAATTCATGGCCATCGCGCGATGATTAATTTCGTGTGTCTGCGTCAGTTCGTCTACCTGTAAGCGTCGCCATGCACGAGTCTTACGTCAGTTACCGGAATTTTTTCTACCTCAAAGTGGCGGCTGCCCTGTGCGCGACCGCGATCGTTGTTTACGGCCTGTATCAACCCCATGAGCCCGCCAATGGCGGCACCTGGCTCGGCTATACCCTGGGCACCCTCGGCGCTGCCTTGATCGGCTGGCTGGCGTGGTTTGGTGTGCGCAAGCGACGTTATTCCGGTACGCAGGGCCGGCTGGTCGCGTGGTTGTCGGCGCATATCTACCTCGGCGCGGCACTACTCATCATCGTCACTCTGCACAGCGGCTTTCAGCTCGGTTGGAACATACATTCGCTGACCTATGGGTTAACCGTGCTGGTGGTACTCAGCGGTTTCTACGGTTTGTATGTTTATGTTTCCTATCCGCGCGAACTGGCTAGCAATCGCGCGGGTATGACACGCGAAGCGATGATTGCCGAAGTGGCAGAGCTTGATCGCGAATGTCTGACCTTGGCTGACGAGGTCGACAAGGAAGCGCACAAGGTGGTGCTGCAGTCGATTGAGGAGACCGTGCTCGGTGGTTCGGTGGTCGAACAACTGTTCGGTGATCCGGCGCGTCGGTCCGCCGCAGCCGGCATCAACAAGAGTCTCGACGCGGTGCGCCAGAAAATCGAAGCGCGCGTCGCGCGTGGTGCGCCACAGTTGCAGAATCTCGAAAATCAGGACGCCACCGCGATTTCGTTTCTCGCCGAACATCTCATTGCCGATGGCGGTGGTCCTGAACGGCTGGAGAAGATTACCCGGCTGTTCGAACTCATCACGCGCAAGCGCGCCATGGTTGAGCGTATTCAGCGCGACATCCAGTTGCAGTCGCGGCTGGCGTTCTGGTTGTATCTTCACGTGCCGCTCTCGATAGGCCTGCTGGCCGCGTTGTTCTGCCACGTGTTCGCGGTGTTTTTCTACTGGTAGGCGACGATGCGCATCCTGGTCCGTTACGTCTCCCACAAGGGCAAGCTCAACGATACGCTGCAGGAAGTGCCGTTGACGGGCTCACGCCTGAAAATCGGCCGCGGCACCGATCAGGACATTCATCTGTCGAACCTGCGTGTGGCACTGGCCCACGCCGAACTCATCGAAGGGCAGGACGGTAAGGTCCGTCTGCAGTCCCATCTTGCGGCCGGCTTCCATTACAACGGTGACGTCGTACAGTCGGCCGTCCTCGATGCCGGCGATCGCATTGAACTCGGTGGCCATATCCTTCGCGTCGGTGATGCGGCCGCCTGCGATCTCGCGCTGGAAGTCAGTGAAGACACTTCCACCCGTGGGCGCGAAATGGAGGCCGCGCTGCTCAAGCGTGCACGTCTGGATCTGACGGCGGCGGGCTTGCGCAAACGGCCAGTGGCGCTGGCGGCGGCCGGCATCATACTGGTGCTGTTCCTGCTCGTGCCGATCATTGCTGCGACCGTGCCGGCGGCGGGCAAATGGTTGCGCATGCTGCCGCTGCTGCCTTCCGACCATGCCTGGCAGAGCGGTGCGGTCAGTGATGCCCACGCCAACTTCGGTGTGAACTGTAATGCCTGTCATACCATCCCGTTCGTGCCGACGCGTAATGCCGCCTGCCTGACTTGCCACAAAGGCACTGCGCATCACGTTGACAACGAGATCCTGAAGACCGGCTTGTTCAAGGGCCAGCGCTGCGCTTCCTGTCATCACGAGCATACCGGCAAGAGTTCACTGATACGCAAGGATGAAGGGCTGTGCGTGAGCTGCCACAGCGACCTTAAAGACAAACATAAAGACACCCAACTGCTGGATGTGCGCAGTTTCGGCGAAGACCATCCGGAGTTCCGCGCCACCCTTGCGCGCGATGTCGACGGCAAGCAGGTATTGGAACGTGTGGCGTTGTCGGATGCAAAAGCGCTGCACGAAACACCCGGTATCGAGTTCTCGCATCAGGGACATCTCGACCCCAAGGGTATCGAAAGCCCAAGCCGCGGCACGGTCAAACTCGCCTGCGGCGATTGTCACCAGGCCGAGCCTGGCGGTGGCCGCATGCAGGCGGTCAAGTTCGAGAACAACTGCCACGAATGTCATCAGTTGAACATTCCTGGCGATGTGGTGCGTGAAGTACCGCATGGCGATCTGAAGGGCGCGGTCAACGGCGTCAGCGATTATTTCCAGGCGTGGGCATTACGTGGCGGTTACCCGAATGCCTTGGCACCCAATGGCGTGCAGACCCGACGTCTGCCGGGCCAGCCGATCAGCGAGGCCGACAAGCAGGACGCACTGTCATGGGCGGCGCGTAACGCCGAGATGACGACCGCCGAGATGCTCGCCTATACGACCTGCGGTAAATGTCACACCGTCAAACCGACCGGCAAAGGCAGTGGCGCCGAGGCCTGGCATATCGACCCGGTACGTATCCCCGATGCCTGGTTGCCGGCTGCCCATTTCAGTCACAAGCAGCATGACACCCAGCCGTGCAGCGACTGCCATACCCAGGCAGACAAGTCCGAGACCAGTGCTGACGTCATGCTGCCCGGTATCGCAACCTGTCGTACCTGCCACGGCAGCGGTGACGCCGGCGAAGGCAAACTCGCTTCGGGCTGTGTGACCTGTCATGGCTTCCATCAAGCCAAAGACGCGAAGTTGAAGTAGCCGCGCCTGCCGCCCGGCAGGTGCGAATTCATTTGCAGCGACGTCACGCTGGTCAAGCGCACCAGCCTGCGTCATTCTTTTCTGCATGAAAGTTGTCCATCCCCAGCGCGAGGCCCTGCACCATGAAGTACATGCACGGCCCTATGAGCGGCTGACTGCGCCGCTGTTGCTGACGCACATCGGCATGCTCGAAGCCGATGCGGGGCAGACCTATGCGCATTTGTGTCAATTACTGCGCGACCGTCATCTGCCTTTGCCGGCCGACAACGCCAATCACCTGAGTCTTGATGTCGGCGGCCTGCAGTTGCGCTGGGAGAAACACACCGAATTCCACACCTATACCTTCTGGCGAGAACTTCCCGATGACGCCGCCGATTTCAGCGTATCGGCGTTGAGCGAGCTGCCGTCGAACTGGCTGTCTGAGTTACCGGGACAGTGGTTGGTGGGTTTACACGTGCTGGTGCTGCCGAAGGGTGATGCCGATACGCGCCTGCCCGCCATCGTGCGCCGCGACCTTGACGACGACAGCCTGGTCGGCTGCTCGGCGATTGACGGGGCGGCCACCGTCTTCACCGATTTCCGTTTGCGCGATGGCGGCTTCGGTCGCTGGGTGATCATTGCCGAAGACATGTCGCCGCGCCGACTCGGCCGTTTGGTGCAACGTGTGGTGGAAGTGGAGACCTACCGCATGATGGCGCTGCTCGGCATGCCGGCTGCACGTGAAGTCGGTGCCGCGCTCGCGACTGCAGAGCGCGATCTGGCGGCGGTCGCCGAGCGCATACGCAGCGCCAGTGCCGAGGGCGAGCCAGAGTTGTTGCGTCAACTCACGCAACTGGCCGCCGACGTCGAGGGACTCTATGCACGGACCCACGCGCGTTTCTCGGCGAGTGCGGCCTATTTTGAACTGGTGCAGATGCGTATCGACGAATTGCGCGAGGAACGCACTCACAATCTGCAGACCTTGCGTGAGTTCATGGACCGGCGTTTGATGCCCGCCATGCAGACCTGTGCATGGGCCGCACGTCGCCAGCAGGCATTGTCCGAACGTATCTCGCGCGTCTCCAACCTGCTGCGCACCCGCGTCGAGATTGAACAACAGCAAAGCAGCAAGGAATTGCTCGACGCGATGAACCGCCGCCAGCAGGCGCAGTTGTTATTGCAGAGCGCGGTCGAAGGTTTGTCGGTGGCGGCGGTAACGTATTACGGCAGCGGTCTGGTGGGTTACCTCGCCAAGGGCGCCCACGCGCTCGGCGTGCATGTGCAGCCGGAAGTTGCAGTGGCAGTGAGTATTCCAGTCATCGCACTGCTGGTGTGGCTGGGCCTGCGGCGCCTGCACCAGCGCGTACACGAAGCGTCCTTGTAGGTGCGAATTTATTCGCACATTAAAGCCGTGGTTACGCGCCGCGGCCTGACCCTAATGTGCGAATAAATTCGCACCTACAGACGGATCAGCATCCTTTCCACTGCGGTGGTCGTTTTTCCGCAAACGCCGCTGCGCCTTCGACCCGGTCGCTGCATTCATACCAGGCTTTGAAGGCCGGATAGCCTGGCTGCTGCGCCATGGCTTGTTCAAGACTCTGCTCATCAAGCCCGCGCATCACGGTCTGCTTGGAAGCACTGATGGCGAGCGGCGCACAACGTAGAATGCGCTGGCACCAGGAGGCCACGGTGTCGTCCAGCTCATCGTGATCGACCAGCTGGGTGACAAAACCCATACGGTAACCTTCTTCAGCCCCGAGAATGTCGCCGGTGAGGATCATGCCCATCGCCTGTTTCAGGCCAATCTGACGCGCGAGCCTGTGCATGCCGCCGCCGAGAGCCACCGCACCGACCAGCGGTTCTGGCAGTCCGAAACGTGAGCGACGGGTGGCAACCAGGATGTCGCAGGCCAGCGCCACTTCAAAACCACCGCCGACCGCCACACCATCGACCGCCGCGATCAGTGGTTTGCTCAAGTCAAAACGTTCGATGAGACCGGCATAACCGCAGCGCGGATAGACATGCGGTTTACCCTGCCGCGCGATGGATTTCAGATCGCTGCCGGCCGAAAAGGCACGCTCTCCGGCGCCCGACACTACACCCAGATACTGGCTGGCATCGTCGGCGAAATCATCAAAAGCGTTCTGTAATTCGTCGTGCATCTGCTGATTGATGGCATTCATCACCTCGGGCCGGTTGAGAGTGATGTGGGTAACGTGATCCTGCTTCGTGACGGTGATGAATTCGTAGTTCATGGTTGGGATCCTGTGGCGTGCAGCGGTTGCAAGTTAATTCTCAAAGCGCGGGCGCCAGGTCGTGCAATACCTCATCGCTGGCGACTGCAATCTCGTTGTCGATGAGCGATCCGCAGCCAGTGCAGTAGAACTGGCGGAAGCTCACCGCGTCATCGATGAATCGGGCCGGGTCGCCGATCAGCGGATTGGAACTCGAGACCGGGTTGTCCTCGCGCAGGCAATGATGTTTGTAGTTATCGTGCAAGGGCCCCAAGTCCGCTGAGCACTTGCCACAGGCCCAGAATGCGCCTTGCGCATCGCGCCTGGCATCGAGACAGGTACTGGCCTGGAACAGCAGTTCACCGCTGCGTGATTTTCCAGCGCCGCCGTTCAAACGGCCTTTGCGGATACGGGCGCGTTCTGCGGCCGTGGCTTCGACATCGACGATACCCTGTTCGTTGACGACGGCGCCATAAATGGAACGCGCCGCTGCCAGCGTGACGGCGTAGTCCTCGAGGTCCTTCTCGATATCGGCAGGCACGCGGTCGAAGGGGTCGCCGAAACCACCACCGCCGGTCCAGCGCACCGCATAAACATCGGCCGCATTCTGTCGAAAATTTTCCTGGCGCAATTGCAGCACTTCTTCGCGACCGCTGATCTCCGACGTATCGCCGGGCATGGTGCTGGCCTTGATGCTGTCGAAGATATTGCTCTCCCGTAGAAAGGTGTAGGCGTTGGTGGCGGACGGATAACCGCCCATCATGCCCGACGAAGTCGGCGTGGCATTACCCGATGACAAAGTATCCTGGGTGATGAAGTCGGTGTTGTGCGGAATGAAGCACGACTCGGCCGACAGTCCACCGCGATACTGACCGGCGCCGCCCGAGTCCGGCAGTTCCTTGCGATACAGGAACAACACCGGAAAACTCTGCTCGGTGTGTTCGATATTCGGTAACTGACAGATAGGCGTGCGCGCCTGCCCACCGGTGTTGATGCCGTCGGCCATCGAGAATGCACCGATGGCGCCACCGATGGGGTCGATCAGCAGGTAGCCGTAACGCTCGCCCCACTGATCGATGCCGCGGAACAGCGTCGCTGGCCATTGACTGGTACCACCGATACACATGATGTCGCGGCGCATTTCCTTGTCCGGGTAGATCATCTTGGAAATGACGTTGTAGGCCGGATAAAGCGAGATCTCCATCGACTGGATTGGCGCGGTCGAGACCGAGGCCGGAAAGTTCGCGCAGTTGAGTGTGCCGGGTGTCGGGTCGAACTCGACATGGCGCAGCGCGCCGCCGCAGGCGAAGTACTGGTCCCAGCACAGCAGTTCGTTGATGGCGACCATAATCGAGCCGCGCCAGCCGGAGTAGGTAGCGTTCATCGCGCCTTCCTGTGGCGCTGAACCGTCGTTGAAGAAGGTCAGCTTGCTGCCTTCTTTTTTCATGCCCAGCACCACCCGGTGGGTACGTCGGTCACCGGGACGACAGGCTTCAATGTAAGTGCGGTCATACCACTCGCCATCGGGCAGCCGCGACATCTTGTCGAGATAAGATTTCTCCGAGTTGTCCAACACGCGTTTCATCACGCCCTTGACGGTCTGCGCGCCATAACGCTTGATGAGTTCGAGCACGCGTTCGCGGGCAGTGGTATTGCCGGCGACCTGCGCACGAAAATCCAGCGCCACCAGTTGCGGCTTGCGTGAAGCGCGCAGATACACCGCCTCGATGTCACGACGAATCTCGAAGTTCTCGATGATCTTGAGCGGCGGCAACATGAGGCCTTCTTCATAGACCGATTCCGCTGAGGGACAGAAACTGCCGGGCGTGATGCCGCCGATGTCGTATTGATGCAGGCAGTTGGTGACCCAGCAGAACAACTCGCCTTCCCAGAACACCGGGCACAGCAGCATCACATCCTGCTGATGGGCGGCGCCCACCCACGGGTCGTTGGCGATGAACATATCGCCCTCGTTGATGCCGGGATTGTCGGAGCGGAACTCCATGGTCCATTTGACCTGGGTATCGGTGACGCCGGACATGTATTGCATGTAAGGGCCGAAATAAACGAACTCAGCGTCTTCGGTCAGAATCGACGGATTGAGGTCCAGCGCATACATCGCGACCGGCGAGCCTGACAGGCGCTGGATGGTGGCGCCGTGCTCTTCGTTGATCTGCCACAGGTTGTGACGAATTACTTCATAGGTGACCGGATCAACGTTGTCGTCCCAGCGCTGATGCAGTTTCAGTTTGGGCGAGAGGCGCAACACTTTGGGTGGCACGTAAGGGTTCTCGATGCCGTTGAAATCGACATCGGTCATTTCGCTGATGCGTGGCATGTTTGTTGTCCCCTTAGACCCAGTTTGGGTCGATTAAAAAATTGCCCAGCGCGTCCATTTCAATGCGCTGCCTGGGATGCACGACCATTGAGGTGGTGGTGGTCTCGACCACACACGGGCCGACAATGGCGTTGCCAGGCTTGAGTTTGTAGCCGTTGAAAATCGGCGTGGGTTCAAGCCTTTTCCATTCCGCCCAGTAGATGTCGCGCATGCCGGTGCAGGCGTCGTCCGCAATCACACTGGTCAGTTTGTCGGCGGCCACCAGCCGTGGTTTCATCGAAGTCGCCGACGCGCGGCAACGGAAGGTCACCATCTCGAGGCGCGCGCCGTGCAATGCCGCGCCGTGGCCATAGAGCCGTTCGTAACGCGCCACAAAACGATCGCGCAATTGTTCGAGGCCCGCCTGCGTCAGCACGCCGCCGTCGAGATCGACTTCCACTTCGTTGATCTGGCCACGATGCCGCATGTCGATGGAGAACCGGAATAGATGACGCGCGCCATCCACACCGTCTTCGAGCAGATGGGCGCGGCCCTTCTCGTGCAGGCTGGACAGCATGTGATTGACCTTGGTGAGGTCGAAGGGCGAGGACATGATGCTGACCTGCTCATCAACATGCAGGATGTCGGCCGAGGCCGCGCCGAAGGCGCACCACACCGCGGCAGTATCGCCCTGCGGCACGATGACCTTGGCGACGCCGAGTTCGCGCGCCGCGACCCCCATGTGCACCGGCCCTGCGCCGCCGAAGGCATAGACCACGAACTCGCGCGGGTCGAGGCCTTTGGTCACAGTCATCTTGCGGATCAGGTCCGCCATCTGAAATTCTGCGATGGTCGCGACGCCGCTCGCAAACTCATACAGGTTCATGCCGATTTCATCGGCGAGTTTCTGCAAAGCGGCGGCGGCCGAGGCGTAGTCGAGTTTCATGGTGCCGCCGGCATAGTTGTCCGGGTCGAGATAACCGAGGATGAGGTCGGCATCGGTCGTGGTGGGCACGGTGCCGCCCTTGCCATAACACACCGGCCCGGGATCGGCGCCGGCGCTGTCCGGTCCGACGCGCAAGGAGCGTGTGGTTTTGTCGACCCGCACCTTGCTGCCGCCACCGGTGCCGAGGGTGTGTACGTCGACCTTGGGCAGGAAATATTCGTACTGATGTACGAGACTCTTGTAGGTGACGATGGGCGCAGCGTTGTGAATGACGCCGACGTCAAAAGAAGTGCCGCCGAGATCGGTGGTGATGATGTTCGGCGTCTCCATCAACGAGCCCAGGAACACCGAGCCGGTGACACCCGCCACCGGGCCCGAGTCGAGGGTCAGCAGTGGCGCCTCCTGGGCTTTACGCACGGTGATGGTGCCGCCCGCACATTGGGTTATCTGCAGCGGCGGCTTCAAACCGGTCTCTTTCAGTTGTCTGTCGAGACGCGTGACATAACCCACCGTGACCGGGCCGATGTAGGCATTC
>CAMCBY010000008.1 GCA_945873015.1 Klebsiella pneumoniae | reverse complement strand
GGTGACTTCGCGCAGCAAAAAACTCGAAGCGCTGGTGGACGGGCGGCCGCAGGTGCTGATCCATAACGGTCAGTTGTTCGAAGAGGTGCTGGTCAGCGCACAACTGAGCCGTCATGAGTTGCAGGCCGCACTGCGTCAGGCGGGTTGTTCGTCCATCCATGAGGTGCGCACCGCGGTGCTGGAAAACAACGGCGCCATCAGCGTCGTCAAGCGTGACGGTGCGGCCGCGGCGGAAAGTTCGACGGCTACGCCCCCGCGATGACAGAATCGTGCATCCACCGCCCGTAAGGACTGCACATATGTCGGCCACTGCCACCCAACTCGAGCTATGCACTGCCAGCGAATTGCTGGCGCTCTATCGCGCCCGCGACGCCTCGCCGGTGGAAGCGGCCCAGGCGGTGCTCGCGCGCATCGAAAAACTCAACCCGGTGTTGAATGCGTTCTGCCACCTCGCGCCGGAGGACACCCTCGCCAGTGCGCGTGCGAGCGAAGCGCGCTGGCGCGCAGGCCAGCCGTGCGGCGCACTCGATGGCGTGCCGGTGTCGATCAAGGATCTGATCCTGACCCGCCATTGGCCGACGCTGCGCGGCAGCCGCGGCATCTCACCCGACCAGGTGTGGGATGTCGATGCGCCCGTCAGCGCGCGGCTGCGTGAGTCCGGCGCGGTATTGCTGGGCAAGACCACCACGCCAGAATACGGCTGCAAAGGCGAGACCAATTCACCCGCCACCGGCATTACGCGCAATCCATGGAATACCAGCCGCACCAGCGGCGGCTCCTCGGGCGGCGCTGCGGCAGCAGTTGCGGCGGGCCTCGGCCCGCTTGCGGTCGGCACCGATGGCGCCGGCAGCGTGCGTATCCCGGCCAGCTTCTGCGGCAACTTCGGTTTAAAGCCGAGCTTCGGTCGTGTGCCGGCATTCCCGCTCTCGCCTTTCGGCAGTGTTGCCCACCTCGGTCCGCATACCCTGTCGGTACGCGACGCAGCGCTCGCCATGAACGTCATGAAACAAAACGATGCGCGCGACTGGACGGCGCTGCCGCCCGATGGCCGCGACTACACCATCGGCCTCGAAGACGGTATTCGCGGCTTGCGCATCGCCTGGTCGCCGACCCTCGGTTATGCGAAAAACGTGCACCCGGAGGTCGCCGACGCGTGCGCCAGGGCAGTCGCCGAACTCGAAACCCTCGGTGCTCATGTCGAGGCGGTCGACCCGGGGTTTGCCGACCCGCTCGAGATCACGATTGGCCTGTGGTTCATTGGTTCGTTGACGGTGTGGAACGGTTTGAGTGAAGCGCAACGGGCAGTGGCCGATGCGGACTTCGCCGCCCAGGCGGAACTCGGCAAACGTTATTCAGTACTCGATATCCAGGCGCTGCATCAACGCCGCGGTTTGCTTGGCTCGCAGTTGCGGCAGTTCATGGAACACTACGATCTCATCGTCACACCGACACTGTCGATACCGGCATTTGAGGCGCGGCCGGCCGCCCAGGTGCCCATGACACCCGAATCCATGCTTGGCTGGACGCCGTTCTCCTATCCTTTCAATCTGAGCCAGCAGCCGGCCTGCACCATTCCCTGTGGACTGACCAGTGATGGCCTGCCCATCGGCCTGCAGATGGTCGGCCCGATGTTCGGCGACGCGCTGGTGCTGCGCGCGGCACGCGCCTACGAGAGCCTGCATCCCATCCCGCGACCACCGACTATGTAGGTGCGAATTTATTCGCACATGCAAGGCCGATGTTTGGCGCTTCGCCGCGCCATTTAATGTGCGAATAAATTCGCACCTACGGGATCGGAGTTTCGTTCACCTCGCGCACACCACCGACCATTGATCCAGATCACGCTCCGCTGGCCGGCAATGGGCGAAGTTTGCCCCTCAAACTATTGAGGGGGTCCCAGCCCATGAGCGTGTCATCCATTTCCAGCCGCAGCAAAACGCAGAAGGCTGAACATTTCGACGTCCTGATCGTAGGCGCCGGTATTTCGGGCGTCGGCGGCGCCTATCATCTTTCCACGCAATGCCCTGGCACGAGTTTCGTCGTGCTGGAAGCCCTCGAGAGTTTCGGCGGCACCTGGCTCATGCATCGTTATCCGGGGGTTCGCTCCGACAGCGATTTGTACACCTTCGGCTATCGTTTCAAACCCTGGATCGGGCCGCCGATTGCAACCGCCGACGAAATTCGTAAATACATGGGCGAAGTGATTGAGGACAACCACCTCGACCAGCACATTCGTTACGGCCACAAGATTCTGTCCGCGAGCTGGTCGAGCCGCGACAGTCTGTGGACCGTAGAAGCGGTGCGCACCGATACCAATCAGGCACTGACCTTCACCGCCAACTTCCTGTGGATGTGCCAGGGTTATTATCGCCACGAGCAGGGCTATACGCCCGCGTGGGATGGCATGGACAGCTTCAAAGGCCAGATAGTCCATCCGCAGAGCTGGCCGAAAGATCTCGATTACAAGAACAAGAAGGTCGTGGTCATTGGTTCCGGCGCGACCACCGCGACGGTGGTGCCGGCGATTGCCGCTGACTGTGAACACGTTACCGTGCTGCAACGTTCACCGACTTATTTTATTCCCGGCATGAACCAGAACACGCTTGCCGATCAATTGCGCAAGCTTGAGATCAAGGAAGAGTGGATACACGAAATCGTGCGCCGTCAGATCCTGACCGACCAGCGTGAGTTCACCCGTCGTTCGGTCGAAGAGCCGGAAGTAGTGACCCAGGAACTGCTGGCGGGTGTGCGCGCCTATCTGCCGGAAGACACCGTCGCCGAGCACTTCACGCCTAAATACCGGCCTTGGCGTCAGCGTATTGCGTTTGTCCCTGAGGGCGACATCTTCAAAGGTGTGGCATCGGGCAAGGCCAGCGTGGTCACCGATGAGATCGAGCGCTTCACTCCGAACGGCATTTTGTTGAAATCGGGCCGTGAACTCGAAGCGGACATCATCCTCACCGCGACCGGCTTCAATCTCAGCATTCTGGGTGACATCGCTTTCACCATCGACGGCAAGCCACTCGATTTCGCCAACAGCGTGACCTATCACGGCATGATGTTCACCGGCGTACCGAACATGCTGTGGATCTTCGGCTACTTCCGCGCCAGTTGGACACTGCGGGTGGATCTGTTGTCGGACTTCCTGTGCCGGCTGTTGCAACACATGAAGGCCAAGGGCGCGACCAAGGTCTCGGTGGCTTTACGTGCGCAGGACAAGGACATGAAACTCATGCCCTGGATAGACACCGAAGATTTCAACCCCGGCTATATGCTGCGTGGCCTGCACCTGTTGCCCAAGCGCGGCGACAAGCCGGAATGGCAGCACACCCAGGACTACTGGCGCGAGAAGGACACCGTGCCGGCCATCAACCTCGATGACCCGGTTTTTGTCTACGAAACCGGTCCCATCGATGAGCGCAAGGCCGAAGGATCAAATTAGTCCCCGGCGGTGACGCCGTACCCCTTGGCGACGTCACTCCACCTTTGCCCGCCTGTGCATCAGCGCAGGCGGAGCGCTTTATACAACTGAAATTCGCGATAGGCGCGCTCCGCGAGGGGACACTCGCCGCTCCCCACCGTGACTCCGTCGAGCCGCGTGACAGCCACCAGATCGCGCGTCGTGCTGGTCAACCACACTTCATCCGCCTCACGCAGCCTGGCCTGCGAGATGGGCGCCTCAACAACCTGCACGCCGTTACCCTCGAGCACATCGATGAGCAACGCACGCGACACACCCGGCAAGATCGATGCTGACAGCGCGGGCGTGGTGACAATGTCGCCGTGCACCACGAACACATTGCTCGACGAGCCCTCGGTGACCACCTCATCGCGCACCAGGATGGCCTCGTAAGCGCCGGCGGCGATGGCCTGATTGCGCAACAGAATATTGGGCAGCAACGAAGTCGCTTTGATATCGCAGCGCAGCCAGCGATTGTCCGGCAATGTCATCGCATCGACGCGCGCGAGGCCGGCAGCGACCGTCAGCGGACGACACATCGCGAACACTGTCGGCGTGATACCGAGCGGAAACGTATGATCACGTTCGGCGACACCGCGCGTGATCTGCAGATAAATAATCTGCTCGCCGCCGCCGTTATCTTTCACCAGCCGCGTCAGCAGGGTCTGCCAGCCCTGGGGGTCGAAAGGATCGGCAATCAACACCGCGTGCAGACTGTTGGCAAGCCGCGTCAAATGCTCTTCCAGCGCAAAGATGCGCCCGCCACTCGCGATGATCACTTCATACACGGCGTCGCCAAAGATGAAACCGCGATCCAGCACCGACACCCGGGCTTCGCTGAGCGGCAGAAACTCGCCGTTCAGATAACAGATGCGCTGCGCCGTGCTGCTCATTTCAGCATCAACCTGACGTCGTCATAGAGGCGCGAGAACAGCGAACCCTCCGGCACCTCACTGAGCGCCGCGAGCGGCAGTTCAGTAATCTCGTTGTCGTCGAGATTGAGCACCATCTTGCCCAGCACCTGGCCGGCCTTGACCGGCGCCATGATCGGTTCGTCGAGTTTGGCTACCGCTTTGACGTCCTTGAAGCGCCCACGCGGCAAGGTCGCCCACACCGGCTGGGTGGACCCGAGCGGCACAGTTTCCGCCGCGCCGCCCCACACTGCGGGCTGGGCCACGACCTGTTTGGCTTCATAGAGCTGTTTGGTTTCAAAGAAACGATAGCCGTAGTTGATCAGGGCGTAACTGGACTCGGTGCGGGCGTCGTCCGAGGCAGTGCCCATCACCGCCGAAATCACCCGCATGCCTTCGCGCACTGAAGACGAGATCAGACAGTAACCCGCCGATTCGGTGTGGCCGGTCTTGATGCCATCCACGGTGGCATCGCGGGTAAGCATACGATTGCGGTTGTGCTGGCGAATGCCGTTGAAGGTGAACTCTTTGACCGAGGAGCGTTTGTATTCCTCGGGAAAATCGCGAATCAGCGCGACGGACAGCTTGGCCATGTCGCGCGCCGTGGTGTAGTTGTTCGGATCAGGCAGTCCCGTCGCGTCGGAAAAGCTGGTATTGCTCATGCCGATTTCGCGCGCATATTTGTTCATGAGGCCAACAAATACTTCTTCGCTGCCGGACACATGCTCAGCGAGCGCGACACTGGCGTCGTTGCCCGACTGGATGACAATGCCGTTCAGGAGCATATCGACCGACACGGTCTTGCCGACCTCGAGAAACATGCGTGAGCCTTCCATCTTCCAGGCTTTTTTGCTGATGGTGACTTCGTCAGTGAGATGGATAAGCCCTTCCTTGAGCGCATGGGAAGCGGCATAGACGGTCATGATCTTGGTCAGGCTGGCGGGCTCGACCCGTTCGTCAGCATTCTTTTCCGCAAGTGTCGCACCGGTGCGGAAATCGACCAGGATGTAGGACTTGGCGTCGATGGACGGTGCCGGCACCGTGGCCGTCAAACCATCGGCGGCGAAACTTGACCCAGACACAGCACAGATCAGCAACAGCACAAACGCACGAAACGGATGGCGCGTGTGGTCAAAAAAGGATTTGGGGTGATGCATCGTTCAGTTCGTGATGAAGTAGTGTTGAGTGATACCGAGCTTTTCCAAAGCGGCGACCACCTGGTCGGCCACCTCGGTCGAGGGCAGCGGGCCTAACTGGACGCGATAAAATACCTTGTTGTTACTCTTGATTTCACGCACCTCGACGCCGCTCGTGACCGCGCGCCTGAGTTGCGCCGCGACCTTCTCGGCATTGCGTCGGTCGGCATAGGCGCCGACCTGCAGATACATGCCACTTTGGGCGGCCACGCGCGAGGCTGGTTTCGCGGGCGCTGAAGGCGCGGTCGGGCGTGCCGGCCTGCCAACATTTGCAGGCGGCGCGACGGGCACAGGTGGTTGGGCCTGCGGCCCCGCTGCGGGCGCTGCCGCACTCGGCTCGCCCTGGGCGCCGACCGCTCGAACTTCGACAAACGCGGTGCCATTCGCGACCACCCCGAGCTTGAGCGCCGCTGCGTAGGAGAGATCGATGACACGATTGTCCTTGAACGGGCCACGGTCGTTGACCTTGAGCGTGGCGGTGCGTCCATTGTCGAGATTGCGTACCTCGACATAGGTCGGCAGCGGCAGCTGTTTGTGCGCGGCGGTCATACGATACATGTCATAAACCTCGCCACTCGACGTGCGCCGACCATGAAACGGGTCGCCATACCATGACGCGATGCCACGCTCGGTAAAACCCTCGGCAGTGCGTAGCGTGTAGTAGCGCTTGCCATTGACCACATAACTATCAGGATTGCCGTAGCGGCTGCGCGGCTCGTTACCAGGAACTGCGTCGGCGATATTGTTGGGGTCGAGTTGACGCTTACTGCCGCCGCCAGGCGAGCCGCAAGCGCAGAGAATGAGACTGACCGACAAAGCGAGCAGCGCGCGCAGACAGGTGCCGGCCGCCCACACGCGGGCGGATTCAGCTGCCCGGTCCACCGTGCAGCTTGCGGATTTCCTCAGAGAGGTGCGCAACCGCCATCGCATATTTCACACGCGGGTTGTAACGGCTGATGACGTAGAAATTGGTGTAACCAATCCAGTATTCGTTGCCGCGCGTGCCTTCGAGCTCAAACAGCGCGGTCTCGTCATCGGGATTGCCGCTGCGCACCGGCACGATACCGGCGGCGGTGAAATCCGCGAGGCGGAAGTCGGGTTTGATGGTGGTCTTGAGGAATGGCGCCGGATTGGCGCCGCTGACGCGCGCCTGGGCAGTGACCGGGCCGGACCGACGCCAGCCATGTTCGTGCAGGTAGTTGGCGACACTGCCGATGGCGTCGTCGGCATCGTTCCAGATGTTGCGCTTGCCGTCGCCATCGAAATCGACCGCCAGGCGTCGATAACTGTCGGGCATGAACTGCGGCATACCCATCGCACCGGCGTAGGATCCGGTCAAGGCCAGCGGGTCGAGATGATCGTCGCGCGCCATCAACAAAAACTGTTCAAGCTGGGTGCGAAAGAACTTCGAGCGCGCGGCGTCGTTACCCGGGTAGTGGAACGCGAGGGTCGAGAGCGCGTCGATGACACGATAACTGCCGACGTTTGCGCCGTAGGAGGTTTCAACACCGATGATGGCGATGATCACTTCCGGCGCCACGCCATAGGTGTCGGCGGCACGCAGCACGGCCGCCTCGTTGGCACGCCAGAACGCAGCACCGTCGCGAATGCGCTTATCGGTGATGAAGATAGCGCGGTACTGGTGCCAGGGTTTGACCTTCTCGGCCGGCTTGGCGATCAGCTCGATGATGCGATCGATACGGTTGACGCGGGAAAACGTGCGGCCCAAGTCGGCGGCATCGAAGCCATGCTGTTCGTTCATGTCACGAACGAAACCTTGCACCGCCGAGGTGTCGAGCGGGGCCGCTGGCGCATCGTTGCCGACGCCCAGTAACAAACACAGCAGGAACGGGATAAATCTTCGCATTCGACCGAGAAAAAGGCGCTAACTATCAGGTTTCAGAAATAAATTTTCTATGCGTATGGATGGACATGAGGATACCGAAACTGGTCAGGATAGTCACGAAAGACGTCCCACCGTAACTCACCATCGGTAGCGGCACGCCGACCACAGGCAATGCGCCGCTGACCATGCCCATATTGACGAAAATGTAGATGAACAGCGTCATGGTGAGGCTCGCAGCTACCAGACGGCCAAACATTTCCTGCGCTTCCATCGCAATACGCATGCCGCGCGCCAGAATCAAGGTATAGGCCAGCAGCAGCACTACCACACCTATCAGGCCGAACTCCTCGCAATACACCGCAAAAATGAAGTCCGTGGCGCGCTCTGGAATAAATTCCAGATGGGACTGCGTGCCATTCAGCCAGCCCTTGCCAGACAGCCCACCGGAGCCGACCGCGATACTCGCCTGAATGATGTGATAACCGGTGCCCAGCGGGTCCTGCGACGGATCGAGCAGGGTCATCACGCGCTGGCGCTGATATTCATGCATGGCCAACCAGCCGAACGGTGCGGCCGCGATCGCGACCAGCAGACTGTTACGCATGAAGCGCCAGCTTATGCCGCCAAAGAACAATACGAACAGACCCGAAGTCGCGACCAGGATGGCGGTGCCGAGATCGGGCTGATCGACAATCAGCCCCGCCGGCAACAGCACCATCACCAGTGCCGCCACGGTTGTGCGCGTTTGTGGCGGCAGGACTTTCTCAGCCATGAAACCCGCCACCGTCAGTGGCACAGCGAGCTTCATGATCTCCGAAGGTTGAAAACGAATCACACCGAAATCGAGCCAGCGCGTCGCGCCGCGGCCCTGACCGATGGCCAGCACCAGCCCCAGCAGGAAAGTGCCCAACACGTATAAGAGCGGCGCCCAGCGCGCCAGGCGACGCGGTGGCACCTGGGCGATGGCAACCATGCAGGTCAGTCCGAGCGCAATCCGCATGCTCTGCTTGATCACCACGTCCATGGACTGGTCGGCAGCGCTGTACAACACCACCAGGCCCAGCGCAGCCATCACCAGCACTCCGCCGAGCAGCGGCGCGTCGATATGCAGTCGATACAACAGCGAAGGCGTTCTAATCATAGTCGGGCTCGGTGACGGCGCTGTCTGTCGGTACCGCAGGCTCACTGGCGGGCGGGGCGGTGGCGCCCGCAGCGTCGGCGCCAAGCGCCACGGGTGGCGGCGCATGACTGTGCTCGGGGCCTTCGTTGCCGAGCCCGGCACTGCTGGCCGCCGGCGGCGGGGTGTCGCTCGCGGGCGTGTCCTTGAAATAATAATCGATCAGGCGTCGCGCAATCGGCGCGGCGGTGCGGCTGCCACCGCCGCCATGTTCGACCACCACCGCGATTGCTATCTGCGGCGATTCGACCGGCGCGAAAGAAATAAACAATGCGTGGTCCTGCAGGTGTTCCGGCACGCCCGAGGTCTTGGCTTTCTCGCCCTGCGCGATGCGATAGACCTGCGCGGTGCCGGTCTTACCGGCGAAGCGCACCGGCGCGCCAATGCTGGTCTTGTGTGCCGTGCCAGTCTGGCCGTTCACCACTTCGTCCATGCCTTCAATCGCCGCATCCCAATAACGATTGCTGGCCAGTTCCACCCGCGCACGACGATAGACGTCAGGACTGTGGGTGGCATCGGTCGCCGGGTCTTCAATCTGGCCGAGAAAATGCGGAATCATCGCTTCGCCACGGGTCGCGATAATGGCCGAGGCGTAGGCCAGTTGCAGTGGCGTGGACAGCATGTAGCCCTGGCCGATGCCGGCTATCAGGGTCTCGCCCGGATACCAGGGCTGTTTGCGCGCACGTTTTTTCCACTCCGGCGAGGGCAGCAGGCCACCGGCCTCGCCAGGAATATCCACACCGGTAATCGTGCCCAGACCAAACTTCGACAGCATCTGGTGTATGCGTCGGATGCCTAGATCATGCGCCAGCGTGTAGTAATAAACGTCGCAGGAATGGGCAATCGAAAACTTGAGATTGACTTGACCGTGGCCAGTACGCAGCCAGTCGCGGTATTGATGCGGATCTTTGGGCAAGGTGTACCAGCCTGGACACCAGGTGGTCTTTTCGGCGCTGCGCACGCCGTATTGCAGGCCCGCGATCGCGACCAGCGGTTTGACCGTCGAGCCGGGCGGATACTGGCCTTGCAAGGCGCGGTTGAACAGCGGCCGATTCGGTGATGTGCTCAGTGTCTGATAAAGCGAACGACTGATGCCGTTAACGAAGGCGTTGGGGTCGTAAGCCGGCAGACTGACGAAGGCCAGAATGGCACCGGTATTAGGATCCAACACCACAATCGCGCCGCGATAGTTGCCGAGCGCAGCGATCGCCTCGGCCTGCAGACCGGCGTCCAGGGTCAGATAAATATCACTGCCGGCTATCGGCGGGGTGCGCTCCACCACACGCAGAATGCGTCCCTGGGCGTTGACCTCGACTTTCTGATAGCCGACCCGCCCATGCAACACCTGCTCACGGGATTTCTCCACGCCCATCTTGCCGATATGGGTGGTGGCGGCGTAATTCGATTGCTCGATGTTGGCCAGATCCGCTTCGCTGATACGACCGACGTATCCGATCACATGGGCGAAGGTCTCGCCCAGGGGATAATGGCGCGCCAGCCCCGCCTCGATGCCAAAACCCGGAAAGCGGAAACGGTTGACCGAAAAAGTCGCCAGCTCTTCGGGCGTCAGATCGCCCTTCAAGCTCACGCCTTCGAAACGCCGCGCGAACTTGAGCTGCTTTTTGAATTGGTCGAGCTCGTCATCCGACAAGTTCAGCATGCCGCGCAGTTCATGCAGCGCGCTGTCCATGTTGGCGACGTTCTCCGGCACCACGGTCAAGGAAAAGGACGGGCGATTCTCCGCCAGCAAGGTGCCGTCGCGACTGTAGATGAGGCCGCGCGGTGGCGGCAGCGGCAGGATCTTGAGGCGATTGTCGTGCGACAGCGTGGTGAAATGCTCGTGGCTTATGACCTGCAGAAAAAACAGCCGCGCCAGCACCAGCGCCACCAGCACGCCCATCGTGAGGCCGGCGAACAGCACACGATTGAGGAACAGCCGGCGTTCGCGACTGACATCCTTGAGCGCCGGCATGTTCTTCATGACGGCCGCCGCGCCGCGCGACGCGCGCGCGCGAATAAGATACGAAGCTGGGTCACGCGAGCAGGCCGGGCATCACGCCACGCGTGCGCGACGCCGCACATCACGCAACACGATATAGACCCACGGCCACAACACACCGGTGGTCAGGGCGCCAAACAGATAGCTGAAGCTGTAGTTGACCGAGCCGAGCAGCTTGTAAACCCACAGCATGGTCAGCAGATAGACAAATACGATAAAACCTATCACCAGCGCCTGTTGTACGAGACGGAACACACGCAGACGCTGGTGGTACTGCAGCACCACGTAGGCGACGAATGCGAGTCCAAAGGCATGTTGGCCGAGAATCGAGCCGTGCATGACGTCCAGCGTGAGACCAATCACCCAGCCGGTGATCACACCGACACGCTCGGGTAAGGCCATACACCAGTAGACCAGGACCATCGCTATCCAGGCCGGTCGCCACGGCAATGCCCAATCCGGCAAGGGCATGGCGGTCAGCATGAAGGCCGCGAGGAAACTCAAGGCGATGACCCAGATGCGATGCGGTTTATCCATGCGCGTCTAGTGTGCTGCCCCGTGATGAACTTCGATAATTCGCGCCGCCGGCGGAGTGCGAGGCAAGGCGCGAGGAGGAGTGAGCGGCGCTATTGCGACGACGAGCAACGCCGCATCGCGCTTCGAGGGCAAGCGAATTACGAAGATTCATTGCGGGGCAGCGCACTTGCTCAGGGCTATTCGGAGGCCGAGATACGCTCTTCCCCGATGTCGTGCGCCTGCGGGCCGACCAGCATCACTTCGCGCGAATGGCCGACCTTGGCGGTCGGTTCGACGATGATGGTGGAGAAGGCATCCCCTGGTTTGACACTGACCGCCTTGACCCGGCCTACCGGGTAGCCGGCAGGAAAGCGCCCGCCCAATCCGGAAGTCACCACGAGGTCACCTTCCTTGACGTCGGCGTTGATCGAAATAAAAGAGAGATTGAGTTCGTCCGGCAGGTCGCCGCCGACCGCAATGGCGCGCAGCCCGGTGCGATTGAGCAGCACCGGCAGCGCGTGACGCTGGTCGGTAATTAAAAGGCCGGTGCTGGAAAACATGCTGACGTTGGAGACCTGACCGATCACGCCGTAGGCATCGAGCATTGGCTGACCGACGAAGACACCCTGATTGGAACCCTTATCGAGCACGATCTGGCGGGCCGAGGGTGTGGTCTCGATGGCCAGCACATCGGCGACCACCACCTGCTGCTCGAACGCGGAGGAGGAATCGAGCAATTTGCGCAGCCGCTGGTTCTCGCTTTCAAGCGCGGAATAGCGCTGCGATTTGACGCTCAGCAGCTGGTTCTCGGCGTGCAGGCGGTCGTTTTCTTCGACCAGTGTCTTGCGCGAGCGCAGGTCGTCCATCACATCGGCCGCGCCCTGCACGGGCGCGTTGACTATGTACTGCAGCGGATACACCACCACCGACAACAGCGAGCGCAGCGAGGACAGGTGGGTATTGGCATGATCGATGGAAATACACAGAAACGACAGAATGGCGCACGCGGCGAAACGCGCCGTGGGCGAAGGCGTATTGATGAACAGAGGTTTGATCGTCGTATCCCCCGCCTGTCGTAGTGGTCAGTCTACTCCAGCGCCAGCACCTCAGGCCCATGTTCTTCGATCATTTCGAGCACACGGCCACCGCCACGCGCCACGCAGGTCAGCGGATCCTCGGCCACAAACACCGGCAGCCCGGTTTCTTCCATCAGCAGCCTGTCGAGGTCTTTGAGCAAGGCGCCGCCGCCGGTCAACACCATGCCGCGTTCGGCGACATCGGAACCGAGTTCGGGCGGGGTCTTCTCCAGGGCAGTCTTGACCGCCTCAACGATACCGGCCAGCGGTTCCTGCAGGGCTTCGAGGATTTCGTTGCTGTTCAGGGTAAAACTACGCGGCAGGCCCTCGGCAAGGTTGCGGCCTTTAATCTCAATCTCGCGCACTTCGTTGCCGGGATAGGCACAGCCGATTTCGAACTTGATACGCTCGGCGGTGGCGTCACCAATCAGGCTGCCGTAATTGCGGCGCACGTAGTTGATGATGGCGTCGTCGAAGCGGTCGCCGCCAATGCGCACCGAAGCGGAATAGACGATACCGTTCAAGGAAATCACCGCCACTTCCGTGGTGCCGCCGCCGATATCCAGCACCATCGAGCCGCTGGCGTCGCTGACCGGCATACCGGCGCCAATCGCAGCCGACATCGGTTCTTCAATCAGATAGACTTCGCGGGCGCCCGCGCCCTGGGCTGATTCCTTGATGGCGCGCCGTTCGACCTGGGTCGAACCGCAGGGCACACAGACCAGCACGCGCGGGCTGGGCTTGAACAACTGGTTGCCGTGCACTTTGCGTATGAAGTGCTGCAGCATTTTTTCGGTAATGGTGAAGTCGGCTATGACGCCGTCTTTCAGGGGGCGGATGGCTTCGATGTGGCCCGGCGTACGGCCCAGCATGCGTTTGGCTTCAAGGCCGACCGCGGCGATGGCCTTGGCGCTGCTGGAGTCGCGACCACGACGGATGGCGACTACCGAGGGTTCGTTCAGGACAATGCCCTTGCCGCGTACATAAATCAGCGTATTGGCCGTGCCCAGATCGATCGATAGATCGTTGGAAAACATTCCTCGCAGCATGCGAAGCATTAAATTCGAGCCTCTTCAGATTCAAGGGGCATCCGGGTCGCGGCGATCGGCCGGATTGCGCGTCATTCTGGTGCTGAGTGGCGGACGGGGCCCCGCGGGTCGAGCGGATTTTACTCGACGGCTAGCGGTGCTAGACAGGCCGGCTCCCCACGTGTCGCAGTATAAAATGGACGGCTAATGTAACAGTGCGGCTCCCGAGTGGCAAGCGAGCCCCACGACCAAAGTTCTTTCTAATCAAATAAATAATTGAGACTTCTGCATGGCGATCAGTAAAGACGAAGTCAGTGCGATGGCGAAACTCGCGCGCCTGGCCATCGACCCCGACGACATTCCGGGTTATGCCGAGCAATTGTCCGGCATCCTGGCCTTCGTCGCGCGCATGGATGAAATAGACACCAGTGCTGTCGAGCCCCTCGCCCATCCGCTCGACCTGACCGCGAGGCTGCGGCCCGACGTAGTCACAGAGTCCGATCAGCGCGAATTGTTCCAGACCATCGCACCCCAGGTCGAACGCGGCCTGTATCTGGTGCCCAAGGTGATTGAGTAGACCATGAGCGACAAATTACCCCGCAGTGTCGCGCGGCTGGCCGCAGGTCTGGCCCGCGGCGATTATTCCAGTGTCGAACTGACGCGCCATTATCTCTCGCGCATCGAAGCCCTGGATGGACAGCTGAACAGTTTCATCACGGTGTGCGCCGAGCAGGCCCTGGCCGAAGCCGCCGCCGCCGACGCCTGCCGCGCAGCCGGCAACGCCGGCGCCCTGACCGGCATCCCCTATGCCAACAAGGACATCTTCTGTACGCGCGGCGTGCGCACCAGTTGCGCCTCACGCATGCTAGACAACTTCATCGCGCCCTATGACGCGACGGCGGTGGAGAAATTGCGCGGCGCCGGCATGGTCATGCTCGGCAAGACCAATATGGACGAGTTCGCGATGGGCTCGTCGAACGAGAGCAGCTATTACGGCCCGGTCGCCAATCCGTGGGATGTGAGCCGCGTGCCGGGCGGCTCGTCGGGCGGTTCGGCGGCGGCGGTCGCGGCAGGTCTCGCACCGATAGCCACCGGCACCGATACCGGCGGCTCGATTCGCCAACCGGCCGCGTTCTGTGGCATCAGCGGCATCAAACCCACCTACGGCCGCGTTTCGCGTTACGGCATGATTGCGTTCGCATCGAGTCTCGATCAGGGCGGGCCGATGGGCTACAGCGCCGAAGACCTGGCCTTGATGATGAACGCCTTAGCGGGTTTCGATCCGCGCGACTCGACCTCCATCGATCGCGCCGACGAAGATTTCACGCGCCTGCTGAACGTGCCCGTTAGCGGCCTGCGCATCGGACTGCCGCGCGAGTATTTCGACGATAATCTCGATGCCGGCATCCGCAGCTGCGTCGAAACCGCCGTGCGCCAACTGGAAACCCGCGGCGCGACCGTGCGCGAGATTTCTCTGCCGCATATGTCGCTCGCTATTCCAGCCTATTACGTGATCGCGCCGGCCGAGTGCTCGTCGAATCTGTCTCGTTATGACGGCGCGCGCTTCGGCTATCGCTGCGCGGATCCGAAAGACCTCAACGATTTGTATTGCCGTTCGCGCGGTGAAGGTTTCGGCGCTGAAGTGAAGCGCCGCATCCTGATCGGCACCTATGCACTGTCGTCGGGCTATTACGATGCCTACTACCGTAAAGCCCAGCAGATTCGACGTCTGCTGCGTGACGATTTCACCAACGCATTTCGCGAAGTGGATGTCATCGTCGGGCCGACTACGCCGACGGTCGCCTATCAGGCCGGCGCCCACGCCAAGGATCCGGTCACCATGTATCTCGGCGACATCTATACCACTGCCGCCAACCTCGCCGGACTGCCCAGCCTGTCGATCCCTGCCGGATTCGTCGATGGTCTGCCGGTCGGCATGCAATTCACCGCCGCCCATTTCGACGAGGCGCGTCTGCTCGGTCTCGCCCATCAGTACCAGTGCGACAGCGACTGGCACCTGCGCGCGCCAGCGGCGTTCAACTGAGGATATGCCCATGCAATGGGAAACCGTCATCGGCCTGGAAATCCATGCCCAGCTCGCCACCCGCAGCAAGATTTTTTCCGGTGCTTCGACCGCCTACGGCGCCGAGCCGAATACCCAGGCTTGCGCCGTCGATCTCGGTCTGCCCGGCGTCTTGCCGGTAGTCAACGAACAGGCCATTGCCATGGCCGTGCGCTTCGGTCTCGCCATCGACGCCAGCATCACGCCGCGCTCGGTGTTTGCGCGCAAGAATTATTTCTATCCCGACTTACCCAAGGGCTATCAGATCAGCCAGTACGAAGCGCCTATCGTCGCATTGGGCAAGATCGCCATCGAGGTCGAGGGTCAAACCAGGACCATCAACATCACGCGCGCCCATCTCGAAGAAGACGCCGGCAAGTCCTTGCATGAAGACTTTCATGGCGCGAGCGGCATCGACTTGAATCGTGCCGGCACGCCCTTGCTCGAGATCGTGTCAGAACCGGAAATGCGCAGCGCCGCCGAAGCGGCTGCCTATATGCGCGAGATACATCGACTGGTGCGTTATCTCGGGATCTGCGACGGCAACATGCAGGAGGGCTCATTCCGCTGCGATGCCAACGTGTCGGTGCGCCCGCTCGGCAGCGAAACCTTCGGCACACGCGCCGAGATCAAGAACCTGAACTCGTTTCGATTTATCGAACGCGCTATCGAGTTCGAAGTCGAGCGTCAGATAGAACTGATCGAAAACGGTGGCAAAGTGGTGCAGGAGACGCGGCTGTACGATCCGGACAAAGATGAAACGCGGCCCTTGCGCAGCAAAGAAGATGCGCATGACTACCGCTATTTTCCCGATCCGGATCTGCTGCCGGTGGCGGTCAGTGCGGCCTATATCGATGTGATTCGCGCCACCATGCCGGAGCTGCCGCGCGCCAAACTCGCGCGTTTTGTCAAAACCCTTGAGCTGTCTCACGACGACGCCAGCGTGCTGGTCAACGACCCTGACACCGCGCTCTATTTCGAACGCGCAATCGCGGCACAAACAAGTGCCGCCAAACAAACCGCCAATTGGATTACGGGCGAACTGTTCGCGGCTCTGAACCGCGACGGCCTCAGCATAAGTGCGTGCCCGATACGTGCCGAACAACTCGGACAACTGGTGCAACGTATCATCGACGGCACGCTGTCCGGCAAACTTGGCAAACAGGTTTTTCAGACCATGTGGAGTTCCGGTCGTGATGCGGACGACATCATTGCGGCCGAAGGCATGCATCAGGTGTCGGACTCTCACCTGATCGAGGTAGCGGTGCGCGAAGTACTGGAGCAGAACCCCGATCAGATTGCGCAATTGCGCGCCGGCAAAGACAAGGTGCTCGGCTTCCTGGTCGGACAAGTCATGAAAAAGACCGGTGGCAAGGCCAATCCGGCACTCGTCAATCAACTCATCAAGTCCACACTCGATATCTAAAAAACCGCGCCGGCGACGACGGTCGGCGTCGCCACTTCCGCTTTGTGATCCACCTCGCCCTGGCGGCAGGTGGATCGCTATGTTCTTTATTATTCAGCCCGTAATATCAATCGCAACAGGTTCCCTGTTGTGTTGTTTCGGCAACCGCTAGCACACACTCACCCTAGCAGCCTGTCGGACTTTGGGAATCATCGCGAGACGCTGGGACAGCGTCGCAGCGGATTCGTCCTCAGTCCGACAGGCCGCAAGCTATGCTCATTTAGAAAATTCCATGCTCACCTGAGGAGGGCTCTCATGCTGTCAGCATTAAACAATTCTATGGACGCGCGCCTGGATGGCACTACCCGCGTCGATTGCAGTTTGTTGAACAATCTCGAACTGCGTTTTGATCACTCCACGGGCGTCCTGTGGAAATACATTTCACGTCACTCCACGCCACATTTCTCGCACACACAACTCGACGACATTCGCACCGTACAGAATGCGGTGCGCGACGGTCTGCATCTCGAATTGCCGAACTACGACAGCCAGCGCCTGAAGTATCTGGTGTTTGGCTCGAAGATTCCCGGCATCTTCAGTCTAGGTGGTGATCTGCGACTGTTCCGCGAATTGATTGCACGTCGCGATCGTCACGGACTGGAACTCTATTCTCGCAAGGCAACTGACGCCATCTTCTATCACGCAGCCAATACGGCTGACGTCATGACCTTCTCGCTGGTGCAGGGCACCGCGATGGGCGGTGGCTTCGAAGCGACCCTGGCTGGCAATGTGGTAGTTGCCGAACGCGGTTCGCGACTGGGTTTTCCCGAAGTCCTGTTTGGTCTGTTCCCGGGCATGGGTGCCTATACCCTGCTGCGGCGACGGGTCGATTGTGCGACGGCGGAAAAGCTCATCCTGAGCGCCAAGAACTACACTGCCGAAGAATTGCACAAGCTCGGCATCGTCGACGTTTTGTGCGAACCGGGCGAAGGCGAACACGCGGTTTATTCCTACATTTCACGTCAGGCTCATCGTCCCGGCGTGTTGGCGTTCCGCCGCGCCTTGAATCGCGCACGCGCCATCGATCGCAAAGAACTCTACGCGATCGCCGACGAGTGGGTAGAGACGGCCCTCAACCTGCCCCATGAGAATCTCAAGCGGATTGACCGCCTGGTCGCTGGCCAGCGCAAACTCGATCTGGTTGGCGGCGGCGCGGAGCACGCGCCCAAAGTCACCATCAAGGTGTTGAGTAAAGACTAGGCCCGATGGGACTCGATCACGGCGCGGCTGGATGCCGCGCCGTCAGCGCCATTCGATGAGGATGCCACGCAGCGGCCCGCTGTAGCGGGCACGCAGCGGCGGCGTCAACCAGCGCCAGCCGCCGTCGGGCAGTTGCTCGGCGGGTGCATCGTTGATGACGACCTGTAGCGGTTGTAGCGCCACCAGCAGGCCGTGGAAGCCGTACTCGACCTCGAGGGTCGCGTCGTCGCTCTCTAATTGATAGACACGAAAACGCTCCCCTTCCCAGTCGAGGCGATGTCCCGCCGCCGTCAATGCGCAAGGCATGACCTGTGTGGGCCGCTCGCGCGCCTCAGCGGCAACAAACCGCACCATATCTCCACCAACGTTCTGGATCTGATGCACCAGCGGTGCAGCGCGGTGGTCGCGCGAAATCGCCGCCCCACAGACGCTGTGGCGGGTGACCGGCGCCTCGCCGGGCAAGGTCTCAGCGACCGACAGGTCGCCAATCGCGCAATACACCGTGTCCTGACAATGGCGGTGCCATAGCGTCAACGCGCCACGCGGAATATTGACGGTATAGACCAGCGCGTATTCATTGCTCCACTGCACACGGTGCAAGGGTTCGTCATAGACCTCGACATAGTGCTCCGCGCTGTTCCCGGCTTCGACCATGGCATCGCTCTCCTGCGCGGCGCAGCCGCGATTGCGCGGCTTTACGCCGCAGGTCGGGTCAGCAGCAGATTGACGGCCTTGACCGTCATCACTACCACATCGTTCTGGTTCATCACTTCGATGTACGAGGTCACCACGCCGCGGTCTGCGCGCGACCGTGACCGCCGCGCATCCGTGACAGTGACGCGCACGCGCAGCACATCAGCGGGCCGCACCGGCGCCAGCCAACGCAGTTCATCGACACCCGGCGAGGCGAGACTGGCGACCGTTGAAAGATAGTGGTCGACCAGCATACGCATGGTCAGGGAGGCGGTATGCCAGCCGCTCGCAATCAAGCCGCCGAACATCGATTCAGCCGCAGCGGCGCGGTCAATATGGAACGACTGCGGATCGTACGACCGCGCGAACGACACCAGTTCGTCTTCACTGACGGTGGTAGCGCCGAATTCGTACACCGCACCGGGCGGGTAGTCCTCGAAATAACGCTGGTCGGCGGGAACGGAAAAACTGTGGGCGGTCATGGCGGTGTCGGGCGGCGCCACGTAACGCCCGCTGTCGCGGGCGTTACGCAGTGCATGCCTCAGCGCTTGGCTGCGGGCACGTAGTCGCGATGGGTGTAACCGGTGTAGAGCTGACGCGGACGGCCGATGCGCTGCGCCGGGTCGTCGATCATTTCCATCCACTGTGCCACCCAGCCGACGGTGCGCGCGAGTGCGAACAGCGCGGTGAACATGGTGGTCGGGAAACCCATCGCCTTCAAGGTGATGCCGGAGTAGAAGTCGATGTTCGGATAGAGCTTCTTCTCGATGAAGTATTCATCCGACAGCGCGATGCGTTCGAGCTCCATCGCAACGTCCAGCAGCGGGTCGTCCTTGATGCCAAGTTCGGTCAGCACTTCGTGGCAGGTCTGCTGCATGACGCGCGCGCGCGGGTCGTAGTTCTTGTACACACGATGGCCGAAGCCCATCAGGCGGAACGGGTCATCCTTGGACTTGGCTTTCTTGACGTATTCCGGAATGCGGTCGACGGTGCCGATTTCGCGCAGCATGTTGAGTGCCGCTTCGTTGGCACCACCGTGGGCAGGACCCCACAGGCAGGCGATACCGGCGGCGATGCAGGCAAACGGGTTGGCACCTGAGGAGCTGGCCAGACGCACGGTCGAGGTCGAGGCGTTCTGCTCATGATCGGCATGCAGAATGAAGATGCGGTCCATGGCGCGCGCCAGGGTCGGGCTGACCTTGTACTCACCGGCCGGCACCGCGAAACACATGTGCAGGAAATTGGCCGTGAAGTCGAGGTCGTTACGCGGATAGACGAACGGCTGACCGACCGAATACTTGTAGGCCATCGCGGCGATGGTCGGCATCTTGGCGATCAGGCGACGGCTCGCGACCATCCGCTGATAAGGGTCGTTGATGTCGGTCGAGTCGTGATAAAACGCCGACAGTGCGCCGACCACGCCGCACATCACGGCCATCGGGTGGGCATCGCGACGAAAGCCGGAGAACAGGTCGCGCAACTGCTCATGAATCATGGTGTGGTGGGTGATGGCGTGTTCGAACTCCTCGAACTTGCCCTTGCCCGGCAGCTCACCGTTCAGGAGCAGATAAGCCACTTCCAGAAAATTGCTCTGCTCGGCCAACTGATCTATCGGGTAGCCGCGATACAGCAACACACCTTCGTCACCGTCGATATAGGTGATCTTCGATTCGCAGCTCGCGGTCGAGGTGAAACCCGGGTCGTAGGTGAACTGACCGGTCTGGGCGTAGAGCTTGGAAATGTCGATCACGCTCGGGCCGACGGTGCCCTCCATGATCGGGAAATCGTGCGTGCCGCCCAACGTGTCGAGCTTGGCGGTCGCGCCGGGCTGTTTGTTCTTGTCCGTGCTCATGAAATACGCCTCTTGTTTCGTTGATCTGGGTAGCCGGCCGACACCCGCGCTCCCCACGTACGGAAAGCGGGCACTCTTAAGGTGTCCTGCGTCCGACGTCGCTGGCCGTTACAACCTGCGAATCTACAATAAACCGCCAGTGCTGCGATAGCCGGCGCGGGCATGAATGCGGGGGGCAGCCACGCACAGTAGCGGCGCGCATGCGCAGGGATTGACTCAGCGTGCGTTCCGCGGCCCGCACGCGTGCGCCGGGCCGTGGCGCACGTGCGGACTCATATGCCAAGCGCCAGGGCAGGAAATGCGTGCAGATACGCGCGCGAACAGCGCGCCCCGTATCGACCGCCGGCACGGTTCAAGCTTTCCGTGTTGCCGCCGCCAAAGTTTGCGGATGAAAAAACCGGGCGCCACATTGTGTGTCCGGGTGGCACACCAGTCAGTCGCGGCTCGGTCGGCGCGGCGGTGAGAAAAGGACCAGGAATGTTCAATCGCAAACCCAAAGCCACCATCGCGCCGCTGCTCAAACAATGGCTGTCGCAACTTGACACAGGCCAGCCGCTGGGCGGCGCGCCACTCGCGCCGTTATGCGAAGACGAAGTGCTCGCAGAGCGCTTTCTCACCCATATCAACCAACTGCAGCAGGCGCGCGTCGACAGCGAACATAACGGCTCGCGATTGCGCATGTGGGGGTCCCATGCCGGAGTCGGCTTGTGGGACATCACACTCGGTTCTTACGGTGGGGTCGGGGCCGACACCCCGGCCTATTGGTCACCGGGCTTTCTCGGCCTGCTCGGCTACCGCGATCACAGCGAATTCCCCAATCGACTCGGCAGTTGGACCGAGCGTCTGCATCCCGATGACGTCGAGCGCACCTTCAGCAATTTCAACGCCCATGTTTTCGACCGCTCAGGCCTGACGCCGTTCGACATGGAATACCGCGCCCAGACCCGTTCCGGCGCCTATCGCTGGTTCCGCGGCCGCGCCGGCACTGAACGCGACGCTGCCGGCAATCCAATCCGTTGCTGTGGTTCCATCGTCGATATTGACGACGAAAAACACAACGCCGAAGCCAAATACAACCAGGACGCGGCATTCAGTGCGCGCATCCACGATGTCAGCTCAACCGTCACGCAGATGGCAGCCGCGATACGCGGCTTCATCGGCAATCTGCACACCAGCACCGGTGAATCGTGCGCCGCCGCCGAAGTCGGCATCAGCCATATCCATGATCTGCGCGCACTGATCGAAGAAGTCGCGACCAAGAACGCCCAGATCAATTCCCTCGTCACGCAGATTCAAGGCATCGCGGAGCAGACCAATCTGCTGGCGCTGAACGCCGCCATCGAATCGGCGCGCGCCGGCGAAGCGGGACGTGGTTTTGCGGTGGTGGCCGATGAGGTACGCAAACTGGCGGGCAGTTCCCAGGCCTCAGCCCAGGAGATCACCTCCATCGCCACCAGTGCATCACTGGCCACGCGCAAGACGGTGGAACTCGCGGCGCTGGTCATTTCTTCGGTCGACAACCTGCACAACAACATCGGTGATTCCCAGCGTCTGCTCGACCAGGCCCATGAGGTGCTCGATGCCCAGGACCGCGCCATCGCCTCGATAGGCTGAGGCACGCGCGCGACTAGTGTGCTGTCCCGTGATGAACTTCGATAATTCGCGCGGCCATCGGAGTGCGAGGCAAGGCGCGAGGAGGAGTAATAGCGGCGCTATTGCGACGACGAGCAACGCCGCATCGCGCTTCGCTCGCTACGTGAATTATGAAGATTCATTGCGGGACACCACACTAGGGTTGCGCGCGCAGAAACTCCAGCAGGGCGGCGTTGAACGCCGCCGCACATTCCAGGTTCGACAGGTGGGCAGCGACCAGATCGACGTAGCGCGAGCCTGCCACCCGCCCATACATATCGCGCATCGCTGCCAGTGGCACTGAGGGATCCTGCGCACCGGCAATAAACAACGCCGGCACACGCAGACCGTCCAGTCGGTCGCGATAGGCGAGCGTCTTCAAGGCCGCACAACAGCCGCTATATCCCGCCACCGGTGTGCCCCGGATCATTTCGCGCACCTGCGCGACCTCGTGCTGGCGGGTGGCCAGCATGTCCGCCGTAAACCAGCGCGCCAGAGTTGCCTCGACCAGCGCCGCCATACCTTCGCTGCGCGCGACAGCGATACGTTCATCCCACATCGCCGCGCCGCCATCCGGGGTCTGCGCGGTGCAATTGGCAGCGCAGATGCTGGCGATACGGGCGCGATGCTCAAGAGCCAGCCCCAGCGCCGTCATGCCGCCGAGCGACAAGCCGACAAAATGCACGCGTTCGATGTCGAGCGTATCGAGCAGCGCGACCACGTCGCCGCCCAATTCGGCCAGGCTATAGGGACCCTCTGGCGCATCGCTCCGGCCGTGGCCGCGGGTGTCGTAACGAATCACGCGAAACTCGGCGGCGAGGGCCGCAGCCTGCGGCGCCCACATGGTGAGATTGGCCCCCAGCGAATGGGACAGCATCACCACCGGCGCATCACGCGGCCCTTCATCGACCACGTTCAAACGCAAGCCCGCAGTTTTGATCAGCATCGATACCCCCCAGCCAAAACGGAAAGTAAGGTCCGCTCAGGCGCTCTCACACGTCCTGCATCACCAGTTCAATCACTGCCGCGCTATCGGCGGCCAACGCCGCTGGCAGCACCGCATCAAACTCGGCATTGTCGGTGACACGCGCACCGAACAAACCGAAAGACCGCGCGAACGCCGCAAAGTCCGGATTGAGCAGATCGTTGGCAATCCGGCGGCCCGGGTAGCGCCGGTCCTGGTGCATTTCTATGGTGCCGAATTTACTGTTGTTGAACACCAGAATCAGCGGTCGTGCGCCGTACTTGGCGGCGGTCGCCAGCTCCATGCCGGTCATCAACATGCCGCCGTCGCCGACACAACCGAGCACCTGTCGACCCGGTTCTGCCAAGGCCGCCGCAATCGCGCCCGGCACCCCCCACCCCATCGCGCCATTGATCGGCGCCAACAGCCGGCCGGGGCGCGTGTAGCTGCGATAGCGCTGCGGCCATAGCGTGAAATTGCCGGCATCGACACTGACGATGGTGTCGCCTGGCAGGCGGCGATTGAGCGTTGCCATGACCTCACCCGGGTCCAGACCGCCTTCGACCTGGGGCGGCGCGCGGGTCGCTTCGAAGGCCGCGCGCAGGCGCTGACACCATGCACTGCGCGTATCACTGGCGCTGAGCGTAGTGGTGGCGAGCGCACCGAGGGTCTTGCTGATATCGGCACACACGCCGAGCGTCGGCACGTAGTTGCGCCCGATCTCAGCCTGGTTGGGGTAGATATGGATGAGCTCGCGTGCGCGCTGGTCAGTGAACAAGGTGTAGCCGCGGGTGGTCGGCTCATCGAGACGCGCGCCCACCACCAGCACGCAGTCGGCATCCGCAATCAGCGGCCACAGCTCAGCGTGCGCATTCAGCCCGAGAGCCCCGGCAAAACAGGCATGCTCATTATCGAACGCGTCGTTACGCCGCCACGCCACACACACCGGCACACGATTGCGCCGCGCGAACTGCTCAAGATCACGACTCATGGCATCGGTGATGACGCCGCCGCCAAAGATCACCAGCGGGCGCTCGGCCTGGTTCAAGCTGCTCTTGATTTGTTCGAGTTGTAGCGCATCGAGACCGCGACGCTGCACCGGTCGCGCCGGTTCCGGCGCGGCAAAGGCGGGCTCACTCAAGACATCTTCCGGCAAAGCCAGCACCACCGGTCCCGGGCGGCCGCTGCGCGCGATATGAAACGCGCGCGCTACCGCACCCGGCAAGGCTTCACTGATGGTGACCTGTTCGACATGTTTGGCGAATGGCGCGAAAAAACTCTCGTAATCAACTTCCTGAAAGGACTCGCGGCCGAGGTTATCGCGTGCCACCTGGCCGACACACAACAGCAACGGAATCGAGGCCTGGCGCGCCACATGCAGCGCAATCGAAGCGTTGGTCGCGCCCGGGCCCCGGGTCACGAAACACACGCCGGGCAGGCCGCTCAACTGCGCGGTGGCGGCAGCCATCAAGGCCGCGCCGCCTTCATGGCGACAAGTGATGAGTGGCAGATGCTCGGGCACGTCGTAGAGCGCATCGAGCACCGCGAGGAAACTCTCGCCGGGCACGCAGAACAGGCGCGGCACGCCGTGCTCGATGAGCGCCTCGACCAGCAACTGGCCGCCGCTTAAGCGCCCGCTCATGGCACCAGGATCGGAATGGTGTGCTTGGAACGGTCTTCGAGATGGCGATGCGCCGCCGGCGCTTCCTCGAAGCTGAAGCGTTCAACCGGGTGCGGCCACACAATGCCGCGTTCCAGCGCATCGAAAAAGCGAGTGGTGGACAGTTCGAGTTCGGCGCGGGTGCTGACGTAGTGGCTGAGATTGGGTCGCGTCAGATACAGCGAGCCGTAGCGTGACAGGGACAGCACATCGAACGGATCGGGTTTGCCCGAGGCATTGCCATAGGCCACCATCAGGCCGCGCGGGCGGATACATTCGAGCGACTTGATAAAAGTATCGCGACCGATGGAGTCGTAAGCGACGTCCACCCCACGGCCGTCGGTCAGATCGCGCACCTGGGCGACAAAATCATCCGCGCTGTGCAGCAACACATGATCGGCACCGGCTTCGCGCGCCATCTCGAATTTGTTCTCGGCTCCGACGGTCGCAATCACGGTTGCGCCAAGGTCTTTCGCCCACTGACACACCATGAGACCCGTGCCGCCGGTTGCGGCGTGCACGATGACGGTCTCACCGGCCTTCAATTCATGCAGGCGGAACAACAGATATTCGGCCGTCATGCCGCGCGTCAGGCTGGCGGCCACCACGTCGTCGGCGATGCCATCGGGCAGGTGTACCACCGACGCGGCCTTCATGACCCGCGCCTCGACATAGGACGGCCCGGCTGAACCGTAACCGATGCGGTCGCCGACCTTAAGCCCTTTCACCTCGGCACCGAGCGCCTCGATGATGCCGGTCGCCTGGTCGCCGATGATGGCCGGCAGCTTGATCGGATAAAGCCCGCGACGGAAATAGGTATCGATGAAATTGACGCCGATGCCGGTGTGTCGCACCAGCACTTCGCCAGGGCCCGGTTCGCGCAGCTCGACATCCTCGACCACGAGGTTGTCCGGCCCGCCCAGTTCTCGAAGCACGATGGCGCGTGTCACTCGTCTCTCCCCTTAAGCGCGGTGTGCTCGGCAGTATACCCGCGGAGGCCGCAGTTCACCCTCACCGAAAGCGCCCGGGGCGCTGCTAGAATCCCGACACTCAATCATCGTCACACAGCAGGTCGCCGCCCATGAGTCGCACCGCAGTCCGCGTGTTCTTCAATTTCCGCAGCCCCTATTGTTATCTCGCCTCGCACCGCCTGTTTGAGCGCCTGGCCGCGTTTGACATCGACATCCAGTGGCGCTCGCTCGGCGCTTGGGATGGACGTTCGGCGCCGGAGCGGGCCAAGGTCAAAGTGCCGCTGACGCGCCAGGACGTGGCGCGCTGGTGCCGGCGTATGCAGGTGCCATTCAATCCGCCACCGGTTTCGACCGACCCGACAGCCGCCGCACTGCTGGCGTTTGCCGCCGAAGACGCAGGCCTGTTGGCGCAATACGTACAACGGGTGATGTGGCGCGAATGGGCCGAAGGCCAGGACATTGGTCAGACCGAAGTACTGGAAGGCGTCGCGAGCGACATCGGCCTCGCTCCAGATGCGGTCCGCCACGTGCTCGATGATGCCACCCTGCTCGCGCGCCTGCAGACCAACTGGCAGGAAGCCGAGGCGGCCGGGGTCATCGGTGTGCCGAGTTTCGTAGTGGGCGATCAAATCTTCTGGGGCAACGATCGTCTCGATTTTCTCGAGGAGCATTTGAGCGAACTCGGATTGCGCAAACGCTGAACTGACGCCCTCACCCGCCGCGCTGGCGTGACGGGTGAGGCCCCAGCGCTCAGGTCGCGAAGGTCGGCATCACCTTCTCTACGAACAAATCCAAGGACGCCATCTCATCACGATGGGCAAGATCGCCATAGGCCATCTGCGCCATCACATAGTTGACACCGGTCGCGTCGATTTGCGCTGCCAATTCATCCGCGACCCGCGCCGGCGAGCCGCACACCAGCATGCCGACCGCGCGCGCCGTCTCGAAGTTGTCGAGCGCCCCAATCAGAGGGGCTTCAATGCCGCGTTCGCGCCACAGTTTGATCAGTTTGCTGAACCAATTGAGATAGGACGGCCGAGCCAGTCGTTCCGCTTCGGCATCGGTGGGCGCCACCAGCACCATACGATACATACCGTTCAGCGGCTCGGCCACGCCGAACTGCTGGCGCATCGGGTCATCCTTCAAGCGCAAAAACGCTTCTCGATAGGTCTGCACCGCGACGCGGATCATCTCGACATTGCCGAGCGCGGCGGTGTTCATGCCGGCACGCGCAGCTTCGGTCAAACCATCGCTGGACATCGAAGCCGACCAGAACGGCAGCGGCTTCTGCAGCGGCGCAAGTGGCAGCGGCACATCGTCGTAGTTGAAGAAACGGCCCTTGAAAGTCAGGCGCTCGCTGTAGAGTCCGGCACGCAGCACCGCCAGCGC
>CAMCBY010000007.1 GCA_945873015.1 Klebsiella pneumoniae | reverse complement strand
CAGGCCGTCTAGACAGTGTCAGACTGAAGTCTGACCCACAATGATCTGGACGACCCGCCGCTGCGATAGCGCACTCAATACCGCTACCGGCTGCTCACCAACCCAGTTTGTTGACTGAATTCAGCTCAGGACTACCAAGCGGTTGATTCGCAATATCAGTTTCAGACCTACACCCAATAAATTCGCACCTACAGCGCGCGCGCCGTCATCTGGCTGGCGATATATTCCGCCTGGCGGATGGCCAGCGTGACAATGGTCAGGGTCGGATTGACCGCCGCGCCACTGGTGTACTGACTGCCGTCGGAAATAAACAGATTGTTGATGTCGTGGGACTGACCATGCCCATTGACCACGCCTTCGCTGGCCTTGGCACTCATGCGACAGGTGCCGAGGTTGTGCGTTGACGGGTAAGGCGGCGTCAGAAATACGCGTTTCGCACCGACTGACTCATAGAGCGCCTTGCCCTGCTTGAAACCATGTTCGCGCATGGCAAGGTCGTTCTTGTGATCGTCGTAATGCACATGCGGCACGGGCAAGCCCCATTGATCTTTCAACTCGCTGTTCAAGGTCACGCGGTTGCTTTCCTGCGGCATGTCCTCACCGACTATCCACATGCCGGCGAGATTGGCGTAGTGATCCATAAAATAGGCAAAGTCCGGGCCCCATTCACCGGGCGCGATGAAGGCCGCCGCGAACGGCAGGCCAACCGACACGGTTTCGAGTTCGTAACCGCCGGCAAAACCGCGCTCCGGTTTGTGGTGAGACTCGTCGGTGATGATGCCGGCCATGGTCGTGCCGCGGTACATATGTACAGGTTCATCAAAAGCCGCATACACCGAGCCGGTGGTGTGGCGCATGTAGTTGCGCCCGACCTGGCCCGAGGAATTGGCCAGCCCATCGGGATATTTTGACGAAGCCGACAGCAGCAACAGGCGCGGCGTTTCGATCGAATTGCCGGCCACACATACCACCCGTGCGCGCTGCCGCTGTTCTTTGCCAGCGCCATCGAAATAAACCACCCCGGTCACGCGGCCCTTGTCATCGTGCTCGATGCGCGAGACATGGCATTGGCTGCGCAATTCGAGATTGCCAGTCTCCATCGCAGCCGGAATCTCGGTGTAGAGCGTTGACCACTTGGCGCCCATCTTGCAGCCCTGGAAACAGAAGCCCAGCTGGCGACAGGAAGTGCGCCCGGCGCGTGGCCGGCTGTTGATGGCCATCCGCCCGGTATGGCAGTCCTTGTATCCGAGCTTCTGTGCGCCGTTATAGAAGACCTTGAAATTGTTATTGCCGGGCAGACCGGGAATGCCATTGGTGCGCGTCACCCCGAGTTTGTCCTCGGCCCGCGCGTAATAGGGTTCGAGATCGGCGAGCGTAATCGGCCAATCGAGCAGGTTGGCGCCGTCGATAGCGCCGAAGGTGGTACGCGCACGGAAATCGGCTTCGCCGAAGCGCAACGAGGCGCCGGCCCAATGGGTGGTGGTGCCGCCGACAGTTTTGCAGATCCAGGTCGGCAGATTGGGGAAATCCTTGGCCACGCGCCAATTGCCCGAGGTGGTGCGGGTATCCGTCCACGCGAGTTGCTGGAACGAGGCCCATTCGTCGTTCAGAAACGTGGCGGAAGACTGTTCGCCGCCCGCTTCCAGCAACACCACTTTGATGCCTTTCTGGCACAGCTCATTGGCAAGGGTGCCGCCGCCGGCACCGGAGCCGATGATGACCGTGACGCCCTCGTCATTGTGTTCGAATGTGCTCATGTCCCCTCCTCACTGCGCCGCCGGACTGGCCTCGGCACTCGGCGCCGGCAACCAAGTCAGAGCGTTGAATCCGCGTTCGAGATAGCCACCTTTGCTGAACGCCTCACCTTCATAACCGAAGTGGGCGAAGGCCAGCTCGTTGTTGTAGAGCGAAACAACCGCAGTGCTGCGAATTTTCTCGAAGAACGGATTGCGCGCGATGGCGCTCACCTGCGCGAGCTGTGCTTGCGCGTCGAGTTTGAGCCAGTCGCCCTTGGCCGCAGCGTCGAGCTGCTTGATGCCATCCGCGAGCAGCGTCTTGACCGCCGCGTCTTTCGCCGCGCCGTCGAGGTCACGCACCACAAACGCGTAGGCCGCGTCGTCGAGCCTGGCATGAGGAAAGATGTGCCGCGCAACCTGCAACAGCACGCGTCCGGAACGTTCATCGAGGGCTTTTAATTCCAGTGCCCACACTGGCCCAGGCGCGAGCGCAAGCAAGGCACTCGAGCTCGCCCACAGGCTGCCCATCAACACGCTCGAAGTAGTCAGGAAGCGGCGTCGCGCAAGCGACACTCCGCGGTCGGTATCCGCTATGAAGTCATTCATGCCTGAAGATCTCCCCCATCCGCAAAGCATCGTTTGAGCACGCCCTGAGGGCTTGAACGCAATGTATGCGATTGCCCGCGCCAACGAAAGACTCATGGTCGATACCTAATGCGCAGGTGGGCAAAGCGGCTTATTCATGTGAGGATGCGGCGCCGGTTTGATCCGACAGGAGATAGGGACGATGACCACGCTGTCACTCAAAGACGACCCGCGTGCGGGCGACGACCGCATCGAAGAAGCTGAACTCGTTGAGCACATTCGCAAACACCGACTGTGGTTGGAGAGTGAGGGCATTGAGGGTCAACAATGCATCCTGCCCAACGCCAACCTGACCTTCGGCGGATTTCTTGAAGCGGATATGAGTCGTGCGTGTCTGGCCGGCGCGAGACTCGTGAATGCCAATCTGCGCGAAAGTAACTTTTCTGCCGCCGATCTGCGTGACGCCAATCTGGAAGGCGCGAGTATGGTCAACATCAATCTCAGCGAGACGTGTCTGGCCGGCGCCAATCTCTACCGTGTGGTGAGTCCCGGCGCCGACTTTACCGATGCCGAGCTCGGCGGCGCGCGCTTGCGTTCGGCCAATCTGCTGAGCGCCACCTTCGTACGCAGCCAGCTCACGGGTGCGGACTTAAGTGATACCAATCTGGCAGGTGCACGCCTCTCCGAAAGTGTGTTGAATGGCGCCGATCTCAGCGACGCCAAACTCATGATGGTCGATCTGTCGGGCACCAGTCTGAAAGGCGCCAATCTATCGCGGGCGGTGCTGTTCGGTGCGGTGCTGGACGGCGCGGATTTCAGCGATGCCGATTTGAGCAGTGCCTTGGGCTTGACCTCAGCACAGCTTGAAAACGCCTTCGCCAACCGCGCAACCCGCCTGCCGCTTGATCTCGACGGCTGTGTGATGCGCGAAGCGCCGCCCGGCGCCTAACGATTATTTTCCGCGCTTATTCCACTCGGCGGCTTTTGCCACCGCCTGGATTTGTGTGCATTCCTGCGCGACCAGCCGTTCGAGCACGGCTAAGCGATCCGGCATCTGCTCGACCGGACCGAGCAGCGCCGCATAACGCACGAGGATGGCGGCCAGCGCTTCAACCACCAACAACGGATCCTGACGATGCTCTGCGAGGAAGGCATTGGTATGGCGGAACAGCTTTTCGACCATCGCCTGCTTTTCAGACAGCCCGGCATCCTCGGGCTGACCCGATGTTGCAGTGCCGCGTAAATTCTCATCGACAGGTGCGCCTGCAGCGTCCGATCCGATGCTTTCTTTTTTCGTGTTTACACCGTCGGTCATGTTCTCAACCTACCTTGCGTCTGCCTGTGGCGAGAGTATATGTTACGGGCAAATCGCGAACCCGTAGCAAGACGGTACAACGCCACTCGGCCGTATTCGGCACAAGCCGGCAATGACTCGCAAGTGACGGTTCGCATTGCATCCCAACGCGCTTCACTAACTTCGGAGAACGTGAGCATGGCTGCCGACCTCTCTCTGTCGAAGATCATCAAACAGAAAAGTATCAGCATCGGAGAAGCCACCAAGCGCATCTCTGACCTTGGCTGGGCGCCCTCCTATTTCGAAGAAATTCTGAAGTACCCGACCGACTATAAAGTCGACAAGGCGCCGAAGGATCCGATGAAGCAGGTGCTGCGGTCCTACTTCCCGATGCAGGAAGAAAAGGACAACCGTGTTTACGGCGCACTTGACGCAGCGCTGCGTGGCAACATGTTCCGCAATGTTGAACCGCGCTGGATCGAATGGCAGAAACTGTTTCTCGCCATCATTCCTTTCCCGGAAATTTCCGCTGCCCGCTCGATGGCCATCCAGTCACAGATCGCACCCGGCGAAGATCTGCGCACCGGCTACACGATGCAGATGATCGACGAGTTCCGTCACTCAACCATCCAGATGAACCTGAAAAAGTGGTACATGGAGAACTACGTCGATCCGGCGGGTTTCGACATCACCGAATCGGCTTTCGGCAAGTGTTATGCGACCACCATCGGTCGTCAGTTCGGTGAAGGTTTCATCACCGGCGATGCGGTGACATCCACCAATATCTATCTGCAGGTGGTCGCGGAGACCGCTTTCACCAACACGCTGTTCGTCGCCATGCCGTCGGAAGCCGCGCGCAATGGCGACTACGCCCTGCCGACCATCTTCCTGTCGGTGCAATCGGACGAATCGCGTCACATCGGTAACGGTCATTCGTTCCTCATGTCGATAGTGAAAGAGCCCGACAACCTCGAGCTTCTGGAACGCGATCTGCGTTATGCCTTCTGGCAGAACCACGCTATCGTCGATGCCGCCATCGGCACGATTATCGAATACGGCACACAGGATCGTGACAAGAACAAAGAATCCTATGCCGAGCTCTGGCATCGCTGGATTTTTGATGACTATTACCGCACCTACATGCTGCCGCTCGAAAAATACGGCGTGAAGATTCATCACGACGACGTCGAGGCGGCCTGGAACCGCATCGTCAAGGGCAACTACGTACACAAGGTCGCGCAGTTCTTCTCGTTCGGCTGGCCGGTCGCGTTCTGGCGCATCGACGGCATGGTCGAGAAGGACTTCGACTGGTTCGAAGCGAAATACCCTGGCTGGTACAACGAATTCGGTACCTACTGGGAGAACTACCGCAAGGCCAGCCTGCCCAATCAGCCGCCGCTGATGTATCTCGATTCAGGTTACGTCTACCCCCATCGTTGCTGGAGCTGCAACGTGCCGGCGCTGATCCGCGAGGATTTCTGCGTCGATGAAGTCGAAGGCGAGCTCTATACCTACTGCTCGGAAGTCTGCCGCTGGACGCACAAGGTTGCCTTCGCAGGCGAATACAACGGGCGCGCCACACCGGCCATGGGCCGCTTCAGCGGTCGCCGTCAATGGGAAGAGTGTTACCACGGCTGGGATCTTGCCGACGTCATCAAAGACCTCGGTTTCGTCCGCGCGGATGGCAAAACCGTCATCCAGCAGCCGCATCTGCACTTCGATGACAGCAAGATGTGGCAGCTCGATCACTTCCGCGGTCTGGAAGTACGCAGTCCGTTGCTCGATTTGCGCGCGATGGCGCCGGCCGAGCGCGAAAAGCATATTGCCGATTATCGCGCGGGTTTTACCATCAAGCCCATTTGACGCTCTGACACGGCATGGCTGACATCGTCATATGACCTTGCCAGTCCTGCCCAGACCGACCCGATTCATGCCCGACGTGCTCGTCGGCAACAACGGCCCGATGTGACATGAGCTATTCCGTGCGACTGGAACCGATTGGCGTTGACATGATGGTCAACGACGATGAGACCGTGCTGCAGGCGGCCTTTCGTCAGGGCATCACGCTCATGCACGGCTGCAAAGAGGGGCAGTGCTCCTCGTGCAAGTCGGTATTGCTCGACGGCGAAGCCGAACATGGTGATTTTTCCACCTTCGCGCTCTCGGAATTCGAACAAAACGACGGCAAGGTCTTGCTGTGTCGCCTGTACGCTCAAAGCGATCTGGAAATTGAATTATTGAATTACGACGAGGAGCTGCTCGCCAACTGGATTCCGGCGCGCGCTTTCACCGGCACCGTCACCGCTATCGACAGCTTGACCCACGATATCCGCCGCTTCGAAGTCGCGCTGAATGAGCCGATGAGTTTTCATGCCGGCCAGTTCGTCGAGATCACCCTGCCCGGCAGCGGCGTGAAGCGCTCCTATTCGATGGCCAATCCGCCTCAGCAAACCGCGAGCCTGTCTTTCATCATCAAGATTTATCCGGATGGCGCGTTTTCGAATCAGCTTGCCGAGGCACTCAAGCTCGGCGATGAGGTCTCGATTGAAGGCCCTTTCGGCACCAGCTTCCGCAATCAGAATCACCAGGGGCCGACTTTACTGGTCGGTGGCGGTTCGGGCATGGCGCCCTTGTGGTCGATACTCAACGATCTGGTGGCGAGCGGCACTGAGCGTGCAGTGCGGCTCTATTACGGGGCGCGCACCCGCCAGGATCTGTTCTATCTCGACGAAGTGCTGGCGCTCGGCGCCAAACTCAAGAATTTTATGTTCACGCCAGCGTTGTCTGACGCCGCGCAGGATGCCGAGTGGTCGGGCGCACGCGGTTTCGTCCACGAAGTGCTGGCGCAGGATTTTGCTGATGCAGGGCGCAACCCGACATTCGAGGCCTATGTTTGTGGGCCGCCGCCGATGGTCGATGCGGTGTTGCCCGTGCTGCAGAAGATTGGCGTTGATGCAGACAATATTCATCTCGACAAATTTACGCCGGCCAGCAGCTGAGGTTGGCGTGAAATCTTAACAATCAGCTCAAGGGCGTGAGGGGAGTATGATCGAGAACAACCAGCAATCGGGGGCCGCGGGCGCCGCGACCTTCGCCGGCTCCGACAGTCGGCGCTATAACTACTACGAGCCCGAAGGCAAACGCGCGACGCTTTACGAAGACGTCACGGTGGATGTGCAACCCGATCCCACCCGTCACCTGCTGCAGGGCTGGATCATGTCTTTCGCCGACGGCACGCCGTCCTACAGCGACAAGGCCACTGCCATCAAATCCTCCAACTGGCATACCTTCCGCGCCCCCGATCAGGAATGGTCGCGCACCCATTACCAACGCCAGAGCCACATCGAGAACACCATCAAGATGGTGGTCGACAATGCGCGCGGCGATGGCGCGCCCGGGCGCTTCGATGCCGGCTGGGTGCAGGTGCTGCAGAATCAGTTCGGTGCGTCCAAACATGCGGAATTCGGTCTCGGTGTGGCTCTCATGAAAGCCCAGCGCGACGGCATGACGCAGATGATCAACAACACCATCCTGACCAATGCGTCTTACAAGTTGCGCCTCGCGCAGGACATCACCCTCTATCTCGGCGACATCGGTCTCGATATCAGCATCGACGGCGATGCCGGCAAGCAGTTATGGCTGAATGACCCGACCTGGCAGGGCGCGCGCAAAGCGATTGAGGCGATCCTGGCGGCGGGCGATCACCTGGAAATCTATTTTGCGGTGAACGTCGTGTTCGAGCCCCTGGTCGGCGAACTGTTCCGCAGCGGATTCATCATGCGCGCAGGACCGGTACACAACGACTTCGTCACGCCGGCAGTGGTCTCGGCTGCAGCCAGTGACTATCGTCAGAACCTCGCCAACACCGCCACCTTGATGGGGCAGTTGACTGGTGACAGCGTGCATGGCACGGCCAACAAGCTGGTCATGCAGGGTTGGCTCGCCAAATATGTACCGCTGTGCGTGCAGGCCGCCAACGACCTCAAGGGCCTGTGGACCCTGCAGAACAATGGTGAATTGTCGTTTGATGAGGTGGCCGCTGATGCGCACCACCGCTTCAAAGACATCCTGGTCGCCACGCAACTCAACCTCCCGCCGGGTGTCACCCTATGAACACGCAGACCTTCCACGATCTTGAGCGCAAAGACACCGTCTCCCATCGTTGCGGTGTCACCATGAATGACAGCGCTGATGCGCGTGTCATTGCCGAACTCATGCAGGAAAAACATGGCATCGAAGTGCTGCACTATCCCGCCATGATTCGCCTCGACACCGAAGGCAAGATGACCTTCGACATGCATGAGTTGGGTGAATCGCTGGGGCGTGATTTTACGGCCTACGACTTCGAGGTTGTGATGTCGACCCACTACGGCCGCATGGTCATGATCGACGAAAACACCGTGGTGTTATTCGGCGACATGGAAGAAGCACGCCAGTACGAAGAGTAGAGCGTGCTGATGGCCGGATGGCGGACCTCGGTCCGTCGTCTGGCGGTCAGACTGTGCCGATTTCGCTTCCCGCTTATCGAGCTTTCTGCACGCGCGGGCCGACCTGGCCCGCGGCAGCTTTGCGCCCGGTAGCATGCCGGAAGATTTCCCGGTTCTTTTGGTCGCCGCACCGGCGACGCGGTGCTTAAGGAAAATCCGATGCCCAAAATGATGTTGTTTGATGCCGATGCGCGTGCGGCTCTCGGTCGTGGTGTTGAAGCTCTCACCCGCGCAGTGCAGTGCACGCTTGGCCCCAAGGGCGGTAATGCGATCATCGACGTGCCAATAGGCACGCCCATCGTGTCGCGCGATGGTGTGAGTATCGCGGCCGAAATAGAACTCGAGGACCGCTTCGAAAACATCGGCGCGCAGGTCGTGCGCGAAGTCTCGAAAAAAACCAACGAAGTCGCCGGCGACGGCACCACCACCGCCACGGTGCTGGCCAACGCCCTCATCCAGGAAGGTTTCAGCGCGCTGGGCAATGAGATGTCGGCCTTTGATCTGGTCAATGGCATGAATCTCGCCGTCAATGCGGTGGTTGATGCGCTGAAGGCCTCGGCGACACCGGTCGCCGAGATCAGTGGTGCAGCCGCGTCGGTCGCAATCATCGCCGCCAACGACGAAGTCACCGGACAGATGGTCGCCGATGCCCTGTCCACGGTCGGCCCGACCGGCATCGTCACTGTCGATATCGGTCTTACAGTCGACACCACGCTCGAAGTGGTGGAAGGCGCGTCCTATGAGCGCGGCTACGTCTCGCATCATATGGTCAACGACGTCGACAGCATGGAAGCGCACCTCGAGGATGCGCTGGTGCTGTTGACCAATCATGGCGTGCGCGATGCAGCTGATGTCGCCAAACTGCGCGCGCTGGTGGCTGAAGCACGCAAGCCGCTGCTGGTGATTGCCGACGAATATTCAACCCAGGCCGTCGCCGCCCTGCTCGATGGCCATACTGGTCACGATATCGTCGCGGTTCATCCGCCGGAATACGGCAAGTGGCGCCAGGCGATGCTCGAAGACATGGCAATCATGACCGGCGGCCGGGTGTTCGTGAAAGAACTCGGTGGCGATTATCGCGACGCGAGTGTGGCCGATTTGGGCCGTGCCCAGCGCGTCAAGGTCTCGGCCAATTCCACCGTGATTTCCGGCGGCGCCGGCGACGCCGACCAGATCCGTGGCCGTCTCGAACAGATTCGGCGCCAGCTCGCAGCCAACGAAGTGTTGATAGAGCAGGACAAATTCGGTGAGCGACTCGCCAAACTGTCGGGTGGCATCGCCGTTATTCATGCCGGCGGCGCGACGCCGGTAGAACAGAAACGCCGCTTGCAGATGATTGAAGACGCCCTGAACGCAACCCGTGCCGCGGTGCTGGAAGGCGTGGTGCCGGGTGGCGGTACCGCCCTCATCCGCGCGCTGCCGGCGGTGGAAAGTATGATCGGGTCATTGACCGGCGCCGAGCGCGAAGGCGCCGAAGTGGTCAAACGGGCGCTGACACGGCCCTTGGCGGTCATCGCCCGCAACAGCGGCGTCGATCCGGTCGCGGTCATTGCCAAAGTCATGGCGGCACAAGGCAGCACCGGCTACAACGCGCGCACCGCGCAATTGGTCGACATGCTGAAGGCCGGCGTCATGGACCCGGTCAAGGTGACCTATACCGCGCTGCAGAATGCGGTGTCGGTCGCGGCATTGATTCTGACCGCGCAAACCTTGATTGCCGACATCCCCGATGATGAGGACCCGACTGCCGGTCGTGCGCGCGGCGGCGGTGCAGAAAAATACGGCATGCGTTAAGGCCGATTGCGAAGCGCCTCGATGGCAACCCCGCACGCACCGATGAGTGACGAGTCAGGCTGGCGTTACCCACGCAAGGCCAGCACCTTGCCCGAGGTCTATCGCTCGATAGCCGTGCCGGCAACGGCCGGCGTGGCGCGCCGTATGCTCGCCTTCGCCGGACCAGGTTATCTGGTGGCGGTCGGTTATATGGACCCCGGCAATTGGGCGACCGCGATTGCCGGTGGCTCGGCTTTCGGCTACTCCCTGCTGTCGATAGTCATGCTCGCCAATTTGATGGCAATCGTGCTGCAGTCCTTGTCGGCGCGACTCGGCATCGCCTCGGGACGTGATCTTTCGCAGGCATGCCGCGACCACTATTCACCGCCGGTGTCCTTCATGCTGTGGGTGCTGGCGGAGCTCGCAATCTGTGCCACGGATCTGGCCGAAATCATCGGCACCGCCATCGCGCTCAATCTGCTGTTCGACATTCCACTCATCGTCGGCGTGATATTGACGGTCGCGGACGTGCTGTTGATTCTGCTGCTGCAGGCGCGCGGTTTTCGTTACATGGAAGCGTTCATCATTTCACTCATGGTGGTGATCGGCGTCAGTCTCGGTTATGAAGTCCTGCTGTCTTCGCCGGTGTGGTCGGAAGTTGCGGCGGGTTTCCTGCCGTCGGCGCAACTGCTCAGCAACCCGCAGATGCTCTATATCGCTATCGGCATCCTCGGCGCAACCGTCATGCCACACAACCTCTATCTGCATTCAGCGCTGGTGCAGACCCGCGATTTTGATGTCAGCGTGGCCGGCCGGAAGCAGGCGTTGCGCTATGCCACCATCGATTCAACGCTCGCGCTGTTGATTGCGCTGCTGATCAACGCCGCCATCCTGATCGTCGCCGCCGCAGCGTTTCATTCCCACGGCCATACCGAGGTCACCGAGATTCAGGACGCGCATCGTATGCTGACCCCTCTGCTGGGCGCGGCCGCGGCGAGTGTACTGTTTGCGATTGCCCTGCTCGCCTCGGGCCAGAATTCCACCATCACCGGCACCCTGACCGGCCAGATAGTGATGGAGGGTTTTCTCGATATTCACCTGCCGCCGTGGCTGCGACGTCTCATCACGCGCCTGATCGCGGTCGTGCCGGCGGTGCTGGTGACCTTGCATTACGGCACGTCGGGCACCGCACAACTGCTGGTGCTGTCGCAGGTAATCTTGAGTCTGCAGTTGCCGTTCGCGGTGATCCCGCTGGTGACCTTCACCAGCGATCGTCGCAAGATGGGCGAACTGGTCAGTCCGCGCTGGTTGACCGTCGTCGCGTGGGGGCTGACCGCCATCATTATTGCGCTCAACCTGAAAGTGATCAGCGATTCCCTGCGCGCATTCCTGGCCTGAACGGCGCGCGCTCGCGCGCCGCAGCCATGCACGCCAGTCTGCGGGCGCGCTTACAAGTCTTCCGCAGCGATACGTGCCTGCAGCCCGTCCATGGTCGCATCCACCCGCAGCTGACACGACAACCGACTCTCGGCGTTACGGTGCGTTGAAATATCCAGCAGGTAATTTTCGTCGTCGCTCATCGGCGGCAGACGCTCGAACCAGTCCGTTGCGATATGCACATGACAGGTGCCACAGGAACAATTGCCGCCACACAAGGCGAGCAGTTCATGCACACCGTGGGCGCGGATATTCTCCATGAGACTCACACCCGGCTGGCAGTCGATGATATGAGCCTCGCCATCGCGGGCGATGATGGTGACACGTGCCATAAGCTCCCCCGCCGTCTGATCAGACGTTTTCGGCCGTCGCCAGCCAGGTTTCGACGCCGACATTGCCACTGATGTTTTGGCGCGGCGCGCCGGGCTCGAACAGAATCGGCACATTACCCATGCCCGATACGAAACCCGGCCACCAGCGACTGCTGCGCTTGGGATCGAGTGTGTAGTCAGGCAGACGCGTCAGGAATTCTTCGATGACTATCTGCGCCTCGAGCGTCAACAGATGCGCGCCGAGACAGCGATGGATGCCGAGTCCCAGCCCGACGTGGCGGTTGGGCGAACGGTCGGCGATAAAACTGTCCGGATGCTCAAAAGCACGCGGGTCGCGGTTGGCGATTGGATTGCAGAGCAGCAGCATCTCGCCTTCCTTGAGATGCGCACCACCGAGCGTGATGTCCTGCTTGACCAGTCGCGCAGTGAAGGCCGGTGAGTAATAACGCAGGAACTCATTCACCACTTTCGGGATCAAGCTCGTATCACGCACCAGCCGCGTACGCAGATCGATATCCCAGCCGAGCCGCCACAGGATGGAGCCAAGCAGATTCTTGGTATTGTCGATGCCGCCCATCATCAGCACCGTGCAGAAACCGAGCAGTTCCTGATGGCTGAAGCGCCGACCATCCACTTCGGCATTGATGACCTGCGAGAGGATATCGGCGCCGCCATCGCGCTGGCGGGCCGCGATGGTGTCTTCGAAGTACGCATACATTTCGGCGATGTCGGTCGCCGCACCGTCGGGGTCGACGATAAACCCTTCGGACAAAGCGCGGCACCAACGCATGAATTTGGGACCGAGTTCGGCCGGCAATCCCATCAACAAGGCGGTCAGAATCGCCGGGATAGGACGCGCGATCAATTGCGCGACATCGGCCTGGCCCTTGGCGATAAACCCGTCGATGAGCAGATTGACGTTGTCGCGCAGGATATCGTCATAGATACGCACGCCGTTGGGCCCGAATGGCGAGTTCACCAGTGCGCGCGCAAAACGATGATCGGGATCGTCCTGGCCCGCGATCATCAGCGCCTCGCCGGTGCCATAGCGCGGGAAGGTGGGTTCAGTATTGGAGAAGGCCGCCGGATTGCGCGCGACTTCGCTGTATTCCTCGTAACCGAACACCGCCCAGAAACCGTCGTGTTTCTCACTGCGCGCGACCAGGCTGCCTTGCGCATGGGCGGCGTCGCGCAACGCCTCGTAGTACGCGATGGGCGTGCCATCCTGGCCGATATGTGGATGAAGATGATCGAAACCTGCGAGCAGGTCGCCTGCTGCCGTAGGCATGGAGCCAGCCGATATGTTCATTCGCGTGACCTCCCCGGTCGCTCATGACGGCTCTAATCCTACCGCAGGCGGGCGCACAAAAGCTGCGATGGGGCGAACGGCAATGCAGCCGCCATCCGCAGGTCCGTGTCAGTGACCGGCCGGGACGGTATCTGTGCGGGCGGTCAGACGCGCCACCTGCCAGGCGATGACCGCGCCGCCGAACAGACACAGCGCGACGCCATAGAACACCTCGCTGGCGAACCCGTGGTCGAGCATCTTGCCGAACACCAGAGGCCCGGCCGCAACACCGGCGTCGAGCCCGGAATAAACCACGCCATACACACGGCCGGTGGCACCGGGCGGTGACGCACTGCGAATCAACATGTCACGCGATGGGCCAGACAAGCCGGAGCCGAAACCCATTACCACCATGAACACCATCGCGAGCATGCCGGGCAACAGTTGCATCGCGACCGCCAGCGCGGCGAGCACCGACAGCGCCAGTGCGATGGTGATATTGCGTTCCAGCACGCGGCTGCGCGATACCAGCCAGCCGCCGGCCAGCATGCCGACCGCGCTGGCGAGCATGTAGAAGGTGATGCTCATGGCGGCGGCGTGACGGTCGAGCCCATAGGCCTGCGAGAAAATGGTCGGCGAAAAGCTCTGCACACCACCAAGCGCCATGGCGATAAAAAAGAAGAAGCCGAAGCACAGCCAGATCGCCGGCAGTTTCATAAACGCAAACAGCGATTCTTCGGCCGCAGGCGCCGCGCTCGATGGTGATGCCTGTTGCGCCGCCGGCGCGTCCAGCAACTCGCGAGAGAACCACACCAGCACAATCACGATAAGTGGCAGCAGTGCCGCAGCGAACGCCGCTGCGCGCCAGCCGAAAGGTGTCGCAATGGCGACCAGGAACAGCGGCGCAAAGGCCCAGCCGAGACTGCCCGACACGCCATGCACCGAAAAGGCAGGCCCGAGCCGCGGCACGCTGACACGATGATTGATGAACCAGAAATCGACCGGATGAAACACGCAGTTGCCTAAACCGGCGAACACCGCGCCGAGCAGAAAACCCGCATAACTGTGGCTGACCGCGAACAATCCCGCGCCGATGGCGAGACACGCCAGCCCCCCCGTGAGTGTCGCGCGCGGGCCATACCGGTCGACCACAAAACCGGCCGCCGCCTGGCCAATGCCGGACACCACGAACATCACACTCAAGATAAAACCGAGTTGCGCGTAGCTCCAGCCAAACTCGGCCTTGAGCCACGGAAACAACGGTGCGAGCACCAGCTGGAAAAAGTGACTGATGAGATGGGCGCCCGCCACCAGGGCGACAATCAGGGCATCGGTCCGCCACGGCACGGGATTGGCCGTCAGCGGCTCGACTTGTGAACTCACTGTAGGCACCGTGCGCCTGCTTGCGCGAATTTCATGTTGTCGGACATCATGCGGGGCGGTGTCGCGGCTCGGTGGGGAGCGCGCACCATAACCCGATGCACGACATGAATGCACGCCGCCGCCACTGCGGTCGCGTCGGCCATGTCAACGACAGCACAACGCACGAATCAGACTTGCGAACGGAGATCCCGAATGAAAGCCATGCTCAGCACCGCGCCAGGCGGCCCGTCCACTTTGGTATTAAGTGACTTGCCGTCGCCCACCGCCGGCCCGGGCGAAGTGCGCATCCGGGTGCGCGCCTGCGGCGTCAACTACCCCGACACCCTCATCATCGAAGACAAATATCAGTTCCGCCCCGCGCGTCCGTTCGCACCCGGTGGCGAGGTGTCCGGTGAAATCGATCAACTCGGCGAGGGCGTGACCGGTCTCAAGCTCGGTGACCATGTGATCGCAATGCTCGGCCACGGCGGCATGGCTGAACAAGTGGTCACCAAAGCCGCCAAGGTGTTTGCCGCGCCGACCGGCATGCCGTTCGACGAAGCGGCAACCTTCATCCTGACCTATGGCACTTCCTATCACGCCCTCAAGCAGCGCGGCACCTTAAAACCCGGCGAGACCCTGTTGGTATTGGGCGCGGCCGGTGGTGTGGGTCTCGCGGCAGTCGAACTCGGCAAAGCGATGGGCGCGCGGGTGATCGCGGCGGTCTCCAGCGCAGAAAAACTCGCGCTGGCCAAGGCCCACGGTGCCGACGCCGGCGTCATCTATCCGACTGGTCCGTTCGATAAAGACGGCACCAAGGCCCTCGCCGCCTTGTTCAAGGATGCCTGCGGCGCAAACGGCGCGGATGTGGTCTACGACGCGGTCGGTGGCGATTACGCCGAAGCCGCGCTGCGCTCGACGGCGTGGGAAGGACGCTTTCTGGTGGTGGGTTTCCCTGCCGGCATACCGCGCATTCCGCTCAATCTCGCATTGCTCAAGAACTGCGCCATCGTCGGTATTTTCTGGGGCGCATGGACCGAGCGCGACCCGCTCACCAGCCAGCAGAACAACCGCGAACTGGTCGAGTTCTACAGCCAGGGCAAGATCAAGCCGCACATCTCCGGTCGTTATCCGCTGGCCGCGGCTGGCCAGGCTATTGCTGACCTCGCCGCGCGTAAGGCACTCGGCAAATTGGTGGTGATGATCGACCAATAACACGCAGGTCCGTCGGTGCCGGCTATGGTGCGATGGCCGGCATATTCCTCCCGCGCGTCAAGGGCACTGACACGCGGCCGACATAGGCTCGGTTACCCACCAGGATAAGGAATACCCTATGGCCGAGAACATCGAAGAACGTCAGGCCAGCAGCCTGCCAGGCTGGCTGGCACTGCTCGTGATCCTGGCCGGCGCAGGCTGGGTCACAAGCGGCTTCATTGCGCCGCTTGCGACCGAAAGCGGTGAACCGAAAGGCGCGCTGCTGTTTGTCTTGCCACTGCTGGCGTTCATGGCCAAGGGTTTTGTGATCCTCGAACCGAACAAGGCCACGGTGCTGAATTTTTTCGGCAACTATGCCGGCACCCTGCGCCGCCCGGGTTTCTTCTGGGTCAACCCCTTCAACAACAAACATCCAATTTCGCTGCGCGCGCATAACCTCAATACACCAACCTTGAAGGTCAACGACCGCGCCGGTAATCCGATAGAAGTTGCGGCAGTCATCGTGTGGCGGGTCTATGACACCGCGCGTGCGGTGTTCGACGTCGAGGACTATCGTGCCTATGTGACCATGCAGAGTGAGTCTGCCGTGCGTCAGGTGGCGAGCGCGCGCTGGTACGACGGTGATGAACAAGGTCACGACAGCCTGCGCAGCGATCTGGAGGCAGTCGCGCGTCTGCTGGTCGAAAGTATTCAAAGCCACTGTGCGCTGGCTGGTCTCGAAATTCTCGAAGCGCGTATTTCCCATCTTGCTTACGCGCCTGAAATCGCCGGCGCGATGCTGCGCCGTCAACAGGCGGTGGCGGTGGTCGCGGCGCGTACCCAGATAGTAGAAGGCGCGGTCGGTATGGTGCGCCTCGCCATTGAACGGCTGGAGCAGGACGGTGTGGTCAAACTCGGTGACAACGATCGGGTGCGGCTGGTGACCAATCTCATGACCGTGCTGGTCGGCGACAGCGAAGCACAGCCGGTATTGTCGGTGGACCGCACATGAGCCGGCCTTCACCCGTCAATCAATTACCGGTGTCGCTGCTGGTGACCTGCGGCGTGCTGTCGGCCAGTGGCATGTTGATGCTTGCGGCCGGTGTGGTGGCGATGACCCAACCAGCACTGTTGCCAGCGCTCGCCAAACCTTCGATTTCGTGGCCACTGATTGCGGTCGGCGCGATGCTCGACACCGGCGCCGTCACCCTGCTGCTCGGCGCGTTGCGTACAAAACGGCGCGAGCCCTGAATGAATCGAGAATAGCGCAGGGCAGACCTTGTGGCCCGCCCTGCGCGCACTGCGCGACAGGGTGTCACGCAGTGCGGAGCAGCGCGACTTACATGCCGTAATCGCTGCCCGTGCCTTCCCGTGCGACGCTTCCGTCGCCGTTGTCTTCCGAGGCGGTCGCGACTGCAGCCGCGGTCGTGATCAGCAGACCGGCAATCGATGCCGCGTTCTGCAACGCCGAACGCACTACCTTGGCCGGGTCGAGGATGCCCATCGCGAGCATGTCGCCATATTCCTCAGTCTGCGCGTTGTAACCGAAGTTACCCTTGCCGGCTTTCACCGCGGCCATCACCACCGAGGGCTCGACACCCGCGTTGTATACGATCTGACGCAAAGGCTCTTCCATCGCACGCAGGGCAATCGCAATGCCGAGGTCCTGCTCATGATTGTCACCCTTGATGGTAATCGTCTGCAGTGCGCGCACCAGCGCCACACCACCGCCCGGCACCACACCTTCGGCGACCGCCGCGCGGGTTGCATGCAGGGCGTCTTCGACGCGCGCCTTCTTTTCCTTCATTTCGATTTCAGTAGCCGCACCGACCTTGATGATCGCCACGCCACCGGCGAGTTTCGCCACCCGCTCCTGCAGCTTCTCGCGATCGTAGTCGGAACTGGTTTCTTCAATCTGCTGACGCAGTTGTTTGACGCGCGCTTCAATCGCCTTGGTATCACCGGCACCGTCAATAATAGTGGTCATTTCCTTGGTGATGGTCACACGACGCGCAGTTCCGAGATTCTCGAGCGTAGCCTTGTCGAGGCTGAGTCCGATTTCCTCGGCGATGACGGTACCACCGGTCAATACCGCCAGGTCTTCCAGCATCGCCTTGCGGCGATCGCCGAAACCCGGGGCCTTGACCGCCGCCACCTTGAGAATGCCGCGCAGCACGTTGACCACCAGGGTCGCGAGCGCCTCACCTTCAACATCTTCACTGACAATCAGCAGCGGCTTGCCGGCGCGGGCCACCGCTTCGAGCAGGCCGAGCATGTCCTGCAGCTTGCCGACCTTCTTGTCGCACAACAGGATAAAAGGCTCATCGAACTCGACCGACATGGTGTCGCCCTTGTTGATGAAATAGGGCGACAGATAACCGCGGTCGAACTGCATGCCTTCGACGATATCGAGTTCGTTTTCGAGACCGTTGCCGTCCTCGACCGAAATCACACCATCTTTGCCGACCTTTTCCATGGCCTGCGCAATGATGTCGCCGACCGAGACGTCGGAGTTGGCCGAGATGGTGCCGACCTGGGCAATCGCGGCGTTATCAACTATCGGCTGCGCGAGCGCCGCCAATGCCGCCACCGCGGCGGTCACGGCCTTGTCGATGCCGCGCTTCAAATCCATCGGGTTGATGCCGGCGGTGACCGACTTCAGACCTTCGCGCACGATGGCCTGCGCCAGTACGGTGGCGGTGGTGGTGCCGTCGCCGGCCACGTCGGAAGTCTTGGAGGCGACTTCCTTCAGCATCTGTGCGCCCATGTTCTCGAACTTGTCAGCCAGTTCGATTTCCTTGGCCACCGACACGCCGTCCTTGGTCACGGTCGGCGCGCCCCAGCTGCGCTCGATGACGACGTTGCGGCCCTTGGGCCCCAGCGTGACCTTGACCGAATCGGCCAGGATGTTGACGCCGTTCACGATGCGGCGTCGCGCGTCGTCTGCAAATACAATGTCCTTCGCACTCATGGTTCTTGTTCCTGTAATCGTTCAAGCAGCGCCGCGATGTTGCGCGGCCCAGAAAATCGGGTCATTCAGTCAGACTTCGACAACCGCCACGATGTCTTCTTCGCGCAGCATCAGCAGCGGCTTGCCGCCGACCTTTACTTCGGTGCCAGCGTAGGTGCCGAACAGCACATGGTCGCCGACTTTCACATCGAGCGGGCACAGGCTGCCATTGGCCAGCACACGGCCGGGGCCGACCGCTTTCACTTCACCGCGCGCCGGGCGCTCGCCGGCACCGGTCGGCAGCACAATGCCGCCCGGCGAGGATGTCGCCTCTTCATCGCGCTCCACCAGCAGGCGGTCGTGCAGCGGGCGCAGCGCCGCAGATTGTTTTACGTTCTTCGTTGACATGGTTTACTCCTCCACAAATTCAGGGGTGAGCGCGCTCAGTAACGCGCCGGCAATACCGGCACGCATGATGCTGATCAGCACGCAGTCGTGGGACTTTGCCTGCGCGGCGTGATGACGCCGGCGGCTAGCGGGGTTTCACACGCGCCGGGCGCGTGCCGAATCGACCAGGACCGTTGTCCTGCACCAGCCTTGATAGCACGTCGGAAGGTCGCGCTCTGTGCGGTATCCCGCTTAGCGGCTGCGGTCAGCCGCCGGCAAGCCGCTCGCCGCCCCTGGCGAGGCGGCGAGCATGGCGCGTGGGGGAGTTGAGCTCGCGCTCAGCGCTCGAAGTTCTTCGGCCACTCATCCATACGCACCGCATAGAAACGGCGCGACTGGAACTTCCAGCCTTCGGCGGTCTTGACGTACTTGTCTTCATAATAACCAGCACCAATCCAGCCCATATCCTGGGTCGCGCAGCGCAGGTCGAGGTAACAGCGGCCGCTGGCGCTGTGCGCGGTCTGATGTTCGATAACGTGGTTGTGGATGTAGGGACGCGGCTTGAAATCGAGTGCGCCGTTAAAAAAGCTTGCGAGATTGTCGCGCCCGGTGATGGTGGTCTCGCCGGTTTTGGCGATGGCGGTAAAGCTTCCATCCTGGGCGAACAGTTGCGAGATGCCGGCGCTGTCGTCGCGCCAGACGCAATCGCAATAACGATTGGGCAGGTCGCGGATCGCCTCGCGCGCAAGCAAGGCCTCCAGGCTTTGTTCCAATGTACTCATATGCGTGGCTCCCCTGTCGGTTTTACGTTGTGTTTATGCTGCGAACGGGCGCGCGGCCCGTCGCAATCGATTATGGCATGGCCCGCATGGGGCGCGCGGCGCTGCTCAATCGCACCGCCCTTGAGGCATAATTGCGCCCGGAGCGCCGCAGCGGCGCTCCGGGGCGGCACTGCGGGCGCCGGACACCACGCACCAAGGGGTCGAACGCGCGCGCCACCGTGCTTGAGCCAACGGTCACTGGGGGAATAATGAGCGACGCACCGAAAAACCCACGCCTGGAACTCGCCAGCGACAATCCACCCCAGGATCGTGTGTTTGTCGATCCGTCCAGCGCCGGCGTCGATTTTCAGTTTGACGGCAAGACCGCCGCGGTATTCGACGACATGGTCGGTCGCTCGGTGCCGATGTACGACGAGATTCAGCGCCTGACGGTCGAACTGGCCAATGACTTCGCCGTGCCGCGCACCCGCCTTTACGATCTCGGCTGTTCGACCGGCACCACCCTGCTCAACCTCGACGCCGTGCTGCCGACCGACGTCTCTTTCGTCGGCGTCGATAACGCTCCCGAGATGCTGGCCAAGGCGCGCACCAAGTTCACCGCCCGCGGCGCCCAGCGTGATATCGATTTTGTGACCGCCGACCTGCAACAGGACCGCGTGGTCGAAGATGCCTCAGTGGTGATCATCCTCTTGACCCTGCAGTTCATCCGCCCGCTCAATCGCGCCAATGTCATCCGTCGCATCTACGACGGCATGCGCGAACAGGCCGCCCTCATCCTGGTCGAGAAAATCATCGTCGATAACGGCCTGTTCAATCGTATGTTCATCCGGCATTACTACGACATGAAGCGCCGCAATGGTTATTCGGAGTCCGAGATTGCGAATAAACGCGAAGCGCTGGAGAACGTGCTCATCCCCTATCGTCCCGAAGAGAACATCGCGCTGCTGCGCGAGGCGGGCTTCAACCAGGTAGAAGAATTCTTCCGCTGGTACAACTTCAACGGCCTGGTTGCGGTGAAATAGTGTGACGACCGCTGCGCCCGCGCTGGCGGTCAGCTATGGCCGCTGGCTGTTCAAGCATCGCAACAAGGTTTTTACGGTCATCATGCTGGCGCTGCTGCTCGGCCTGCCGCCGCTGACGGTCGCTCATGACGTGCGGCTCGACCGCTGGCTCGACGTGCTTGGCATCGCCATCGCCGCGGCCGGGCAGGTGCTGCGCGCGGCGGTCATCGGCCTCGAATACATCAAGCGTGGCGGCGTCAACAAACAACCCCACGCCGACAAACTCGTCACCGGCGGCATGTTTGCCCATTGCCGCAATCCTCTGTATGTCGGCAATCTGCTGATCCTCGCCGGGCTGTTCGTCATCCATAACCATCCGCTGGTCTACCTGCTCGGTGGCCTGTTTTATCTCAGTGCCTACTACGCCATCGTCGCTGCCGAAGAGGATTATCTGCGCAATAAGTTCGGGCCGGACTTCGATGCTTATTGCGCACAAGTGCCGCGCTGGAACATTCGCTGGCGCGGTCTCGCCACCACCATGTCGTCGATGGAAATGAACTGGAAACGTATGGTGCAGAAGGACTATGGCACCGCCTATTTCTGGATGGCGGGCGCAGCGCTGCTGCTGACCATCGAGCGTCTGCGCGCCGACCGTACGGGTTATGTCAGCGACAGCACGCTCGCGCCGTTGGCTGGCCTCGCTGCCCTGACCTTATTGTTTCTGGTGGTGTGGCGCTTGAAACGTGCCCGTTATTTCCAGACCAGCAATGGCTGAGAACGGCGGCGGCGCCCAGGCCGAAGTTGCGTTGCTGCGGCAGCGCGGCAACCACACGCGGCTGTTCGCGTTGACGGTGTTCACCTTGTTCCTGTTCGCCGCGCCGGTCAGCGCCGGGCACGTTGCACTGGAACGTTTGATGGTGGCGCTCGGCAATCTGTTCATCGTCGGCGGCGGCTTGATTCGAGTTTACGCCGCACTCTTTATCGGCGGCTGGAAGAATCAACGCCTCGCGGCGGTCGGGCCCTATGCCATGACGCGCAATCCGCTCTACGTCGGTTCCTTGTTTGCCACCATCGGCGTGGGCCTCGTGACTGGTAGCGTGACGCTGCTGGTGTTGCTGTTCGGTTTCATCATGGCCTATTACAGCCGCACCGTAGCGCGCGAGGAGGCCTATCTCGAACAGCAGTTCGGCGAGGAGTATCTGGCCTATCAACGCGCTGTGCCGCGTTGGTTGCCGCGCGCCGGCGCGCGTCTTTCGCTGCCCGCCGAACTGACCGCCAAACCGCGGTATGTATTAAATGGCATTCGCGACATCACGCTCGTGATCCTCGCCTATCCGCTGTGCGAACTGGTGCGCGTCGCGCATCTCGCCGGTTGGCTGCCCAGCTTCTATTCGCTGTGGTAAGCACCCGCCGTCGCTCCCCTATCGGTTACCTATCGAGTGCTTTGGCGATGGTGCAATAATCGCCGGGCCAGTGGGATGGGCTGTCGATACTCATCGGCTCTTCATCACCGTCGACGGCAGATAGACCCACAGCGTTCAAGAATCAACCGGGGAGAGACCAGCGTGTCAGCCACTATTCTGCCAACCGATATCAAGCTCGACTATGTGAGCATCGCCGCCGCCCGCAACATGAGCGGTCTGCGTCTGGTGCTCGGTGCCTATACCATCCCCGGCCCGTGGCGCGAGGCCTGCAAGGGCCTGTTCCACGTCAAGGGTATTCCCTACACGCGGGTCGTGACCGCCGACGAAGGCAAGTCTGATCTCGCCATCGGCATGGACGGCTCGCAAAGTGAGCTCATCGCCTGGACCGGCCAGTCCAGCGCGCCGGTTGCCATCTGGAATGACGAACGTCCGCGTTCGAGCTGGATAGATCAACTGAACCTCGCCGAGCGCCTGAATCCCGAACCGCCGCTGATCCCGTCCAATATCGGCGACCGCGTGCTGATGTTCGGCCTCATCAACGAGCTGGCCGGCGAGAACGGCATTGCCTGGGTCAAACGTCTGTTGATGGTGCACGGGCCGTTGACCAACATGCCGCCCGGCGCCGAAGGACGTGCCTTCTTCGAATACCTCGGTTCGAAGTACGGCTACACACCGGCGCTCGCCGAGGCCGCCGTGCGCCGCATTGTCGACATCCTCACTACGTTCGACGCGCAACTCGCGGCACAGAAACGCGCCGGGCGCGAATATCTGGTTGGCGCAACTTTTTCGGCAGTCGATATCTACTGGGCGACCTTCTGTGGGCTCATCGAGCCGATGCCGCCGGAACGCTGCCCGATGGCGACCTCGTTCCGCGGCGGCGCCTATGGCAACGACAACGCCGATGTGGCGCGCGCCCTGACGCCGGCACTGCTCGGCCATCGCGACAAGGTCTACGAGCGACACCTCGAACTGCCTATCGTGTTCTAGTCCCGCGTGGGGGTGGTGGGTAGGCCACTACCTCCACCGTCTTTGAGCGCTGAACTAACGGATTTGTAATCATTTTTTGTGTATCCTGCGCGCCCTCTCCTCCTCATTCGATACGCATAAACGCATGTCTCAAGTGACGCTGGTCTCCAACGGCCTTCCGCTTCCCCGCTCGTCCGCCTACGTTGCCGCCCTGCACGCCTCGCCCCTCGCAGCGCTTGGAGACGGACGCGCGCGCGCGCAACTTGCCGAACACGGTTATGTGTATCTGCCCGGCCTGTTGCCGCGCGAACTGGTACTGGCGATGCGTGAACGCTACTTCCAGCGTTTTCCGGCCAGTTTTGTCCAGCAGGGCGACCACCGGCGCGCGGCTTTCTCCGGTCAGGAACCGCAGGATCTGCCGCCCCACGGCACCGCCGGCCACCCTGCCTATGAATTTGTGCGTGACGCGCAGTTCTCGGAATTTGCCGAACACGCGCTGCTGCGCGAGGCCGCCGAAGCGGTGCTGGGCGGGCCGGCGCAGCGCCTGCGTCGTACCCCGGTGCGTCATTTTGTGCCCGGTCGGCCGGCTTCTTCACGTGCCCATATCGATGGCACCTATGTCGATGCCCGCGCCGAAGATTTGGTGACCTTGTGGGTGCCACTCGGCGATTGCCCGGTGACCAGCGGCGGTCTGGTCTACCTGGAAGACTCCCATCAGGAGCAGGACATCTCCGAGCGTATGCGCGATCTGGCGCCCTTCGACCGCCCTGGTGACCGGCGTCCGCTCACCCATGACTTGAAATGGATGGCCGAACACACCGGGCGCCGCTGGCTGGTCTCCGACTACGCGGCCGGCGACGTCGTTATCCATTCACCGCTGATAGTGCACGCCTCGCTGGACTGCCAAAGCGCGGAAATGCGCCTCTCGACCGATATCCGCTACCTGCGCGAGGGCACCCACTACGATCCGCGCTGGCGCGGCGACTGGGCTGCGGACGACAGCTACTAAACGCGCACCGGACAATCAACATCTCGCGCCCGCCGTCACGCGGGCGCAATTGCTTTGCGGGCGTTGTGGTTTTACTGTTAGCCCCCACCTGCCATGTAACCCTATGACTAGTTTGTCCATGTTCACGCTTGTCCTGCTGATCCCGGTCGTGAGCGGCTCGACCTTCAGCGTGCTGACGGTGTTCGCAAGCTGGCGTTTCTACACGCGTCGCGTGTCTGCAAACAGTGCGCCGCTGCCGCCAGTGACAGTACTGAAACCCATTTACGGCCTCGACCGCGAACTCGAACCCGGCCTGCGCAGTTTCTGCGAGCAGGACTATCCCGAGCTACAGATAGTGATGTCGCTGCAGCGCCCCGATGACCCGGCCCTGCCGCTGCTGCGGCAACTCGCCGCCGAATATCCGACCCGCGTAACGCTCGTGATCGGCGAAAGCCCGCCCAGCGTCAACGGCAAAGTGCAGAACATGATGATCGGCATCGGCGCCGCCCGGCATCAGCATCTGGTGGTGAGCGACAGCGATGTCTACGCACCGCGCGACTATCTGCGCCGTATGGTCGCGCCGCTGGCCGATGCGAAGATTGGCTTCGTGTGCAGCCTTTATCGTATACGCGGCGCGCGCAATCTGGCGGAAAAACTCGATCTGCTGTCGATTAACGCCGACTTTATGCCGAGCGTGATCTTCACTTATATGACGCACGCCGCAACCTTCTGCCTGGGCGCGTCAATCGCGTTTCGCCGCAGCGATCTGGAAGCTGTCGGCGGCATGGGCGCGTTCGCCGACTACCTGGTGGAAGACCATGAACTCGGGCGGCGCCTGCATGAGCGCGGCCTCGATGTGCGCCTGGTGCCGATGACCATCGATCTGACTCCCGACTACGCCTCGCTCGCCGCCTGGTGGCGCCATCAGGTCTACTGGGATCAGAACACCCGTGCCGCCAATCTGCCGGGTTTTGCCCTCACCATTCTGACCCGCGCGGTGCCGTTCGCGCTGCTTTATGCGCTCGCCACCGGGCTGGCGCCGCGCGCCCTCGGCGTGTTGGCGACAGCCATCGCGCTTCGAGTCGCGAGCGCGGCACTGGTGAGTCTCATTCAGCACGACCGCGAGACGCTGCGCACCCTGCTCTGGCTACCGCTGCGCGATGTGTTGGCGCTCGCCTCGTGGGCTTTGGCCTTGACGCGCAACACCTTCGAGTGGCGTGGCAATACATTCAAGCTGACGCGCGGCGGGCGCATCGTGCCGCGCGACGGAGCGATGTGAAACTCGGCAGCCTGCTGGCACTGATAGTCGGCCTCGCCCTGCTCGGGGTGGTCGTTGGCCACAGCGACATTGGTCAGGTCGGACACCTGCTGACGCGACTGTCGGTGGCGGGCGCGCTGGCCGTGATGGCACTGTTCAGCGTGGCGTGGGCGGCCGAGATTCTGGCCTGGGCGTTAACCTTCACGCAGCGCGCCGCGCGTGGTGTGTGGCTGTGGCATCTGTGGCTGGTGAACATGGTCGGCGAGGCCATGAACGTCGTGATGCCTTTTGGCTCGCTGGGCGGGGAGCCGGTCAAAGCCTGGCTGCTGAAACGGCACTACGCGGTCGGCTATCGTGAGGCCGCCGCCACACTGGTCCTGATGCAGACTCTGCTGGCGCTGGCCGAAGCTTTGTTTGTCGCGATCGGCGCCTTGCTCGCGGTCGCACTCGGCATTCTGCCGCCGTCGATTGAAAATCTGCTGAGCGGCGCCGCCGTGAGTCTGCTGACTCTGATGGCGCTCGCGATAGTCGGCCTGCAGCAGCGCTGGCTGCGCCACGGACTCGAGTCCTTCGAGCGCCGTTACGGCGGCGCCCGTTATGCCGCGGTCAAAGACAGCCTGCTGGAAGTCGAACATGCGCTGGCCGATTTTGCCCGCGCCGAGCCGCGTCGTCTGATTGCGAGCACGCTGTTATTCCTCGCCAATTGGCTGGGCGGTGCGGCGGAAGTGTGGCTGCTGCTGTACCTGCTGGGTGCCGCGCTGCCCGTCGCCGACTGCTGGGTGGCGGAAGCGGCGGTGGTCACCATCCGCTCCCTGACCTTTTTCCTGCCGGCGCAACTCGGCTCGGTGGAAGCGGTGACGGTCTATGTCATCAGCGCGCTCGGTGGCAGCGCCGAAATCGGCCTGGCGCTTGCCGCGCTGCGCCGCGCTCGGGAGTTGCTCTGGGCACTACTCGGGCTCGGCGTCGGTGCCGCCTACCACCTTGACTGGCGGGCCGCCTCTCGGTAGGTGCGAATTCATTCGCACATTCGTTTCGCGTTTGAAGTCGCGGCGCGCCATTCAATGTGCGAATAAATTGGGTGCAGGTCTCAAACTGAGCCTCGGCATCTGATCTTCTGTGGGTCAGACTTCAGTCTGACATTCGTGCGCGATGGGCGGCGCCAGGCTGTCTCGACAGTGTCAGACTGAAGTCTGACCCACAATGTTCTGGACGACCCGTCCGGTGCGATAGTGCGCTCAATACCACTACCGGCTACTCACCAACCCAGTTTGTTGCCTGAATCCAGCTCAGGACTACCTAGCGGTTGATTCGTAATATCAGTTTGAGACCTGCACCCAATAAATTCGCACCTACGGGGGCAACAGACCCTGCGTCTGCGCGTCGGCGAGCGCCGCTAATACACGCTCCACTTCTTCTTCCGTCATGCTCGCGAACATCGGCAGGCAGATATGGCGGGCGCATAAATACTCCGCCTGTTGCAGACCCGGGCCGGCCAGATGGGCGAGTGCGGGATGCTCGTGCAAGGGTTTTTCGTAGACCTCACCGGCGCAGATCACGCCGTGCTGCTCCCGCAACCAGACCTTCAGCGCCACGCGGTCCACACCGTCAGGCAGCATCACCGGGTATTTGTAGTAATTGGCATGGCAGTTGGCCGGCGGCGCGATGGGACGCAGACCGTAGTCCCTGGCGGCAAAGGCCGCGTCATAACGCGCCGCCCACTTGCGGCGATCAGCGACCATCTGTTCGAGATGGCTGTGATGGCGCAGACCGATGATGGCGTGGGGTTCGGACATGCGCCAGTTGCTGCCGAGCCGGATATGCAGGTTCTGATGGAAACTGGCCTTGCCCTGGTCGCGATAGATGCGCGCTTCGCTCGCCAGCGTATCGTCATCGGTGACTATCATGCCGCCCTCGGCACTGGTCATGACCTTGGTCGGATAAAAGCTGAAAGAACCGGCGATACCGAAAGTGCCGGCGTGTTTGCCATCCAGTCGCGAGGCATGGGCATGGGCGGCGTCTTCCACCAGCCACAGGCCTTTGTCTTTGGCGAGCTGCACCATGGCCGGCATGGCATCGGTGACGATACCGGCGATGTGCACAATCATGATGCCGGCGGTATTGGGCGTCAGCTTGCGCAGGATTTCGTCGGCGCTGGTCGACATGGTGCGCAGGTCGGTGTCCATCAATATCGGATTGCCGCCGGCCGCGATCACGGCGCTCGCGGTCGCCATAAAAGTATCGGCCGGCACCAGCACATCGCGCCCTTCGACCTTCAGCACACGCAGTATGATCTCCAGCGACGAAGTGCCGCTGCTGACCGCAATCGCGTGCTTCGCACCCGACAGTCGTGCGAATTCGGCCTCAAACTGTTCGCCGTATTTGCCGAGGGTCAGTTGCCCGTTGGCCAGCACTTCATCGATGCGCTCGGTGATCCAG
>CAMCBY010000006.1 GCA_945873015.1 Klebsiella pneumoniae | reverse complement strand
GCGACAGCTTGTTTACATGTCATTGTTATGCTCCCTCCCGCGTCGTAATTGTTGCGCGGGTGATGGAGCGAGTATCGCGGCCCCTCGCGTTCAATAGCAAGCCAACCACCAGCGCGCAAATGTGAAAAAATGTGACCTCGCGGCACAGTTCCGCCAAGCATGGCCCACGAGCTCAATGCGAGCTTGAATCAGGCGCACCGCGCAGAGCGAGCAAGGCGTACTCGATGGCCGCTACTTCCTGCGGCCGCACCACACGCGCCACTTCCACGCCATCACGCAGAAAGACCAAGGTCGGCCACAGCTTGACCGTAAATGAACGCCCCAGCCGTCGCCCGCGCGCATCGGCAATCTTGAGATGCCGCAAGCCGAGGTGCGCTGCCAAGGCCTGCTCAATCAGCGGCTGCGCGCGCTGGCAATGGCCGCAGAACGGGCTGCCGAATTCGAGCAGTGTCGCGCCCGCGAGCGCATCGACTTCTGCGCGCGTCGGTTCGACGTCAACGTAGTCCTCAGTCATCGTCGGCCTTAAGCTTTCAGCGGCGCAAAGAATTTCAACGCGGTGTCGATCACGAACCCAGGTTGTTCCTCGGGAATGAAATGGCCGCACTCGGGCACGGTGCCGCCTTCAACGTGTTCGGCGACCGGCGTCCAGAATGGCACCACGTTGCCTAAGAAACTCTCGCCACCATAGGCCGCGACCGGGATGGTCAACTTGTCGGTGGCGTTGGCGAGATTGACGGTATCTTCGCGCAGGCCGGCCGCGTACCACTGAAAACCCGCGCGTATCGAGCCAGGAATGGAATTGACGCGCACGTACTCGGCGATGTCTTCTTCGCTGAATACCGCCGGGCTGTAATTAAAATCGAGCGTGGTCAGGAAGCGGCGCAGATAGGCATCGACATTCTGACTGACCAGCATGGTCGCCCAGTCGGGATTGCCGCCGTGGAAAAACACATGGTTGATCTTGAGTGCGAGTTCGAGCGGGAAAGCATCGCCGGCCTTGATGAGGCCGGGAATCATGTCGAGGATCAACATGCGCTCGACCAGCGCGCGATTGTCGTAGGCGAAATAGAACGCTATCGAACCACCCCAATCGTGCCCGACCACCCCGACCTTGTCATAGCCGAGCTGCGTGACAAGCTCGCGCACGTCGCTGGCCAAGGTGCGTTTGTCGTAACCGGACATGGGCTTTTCAGAATCCCCCATGCCACGCAGATCGGGCGCGATGATGGTGTAGTGTTCAGCCAGCGCAGGTATGACCTTGCGCCATTCGTACCAGCTCTGCGGCCAGCCGTGCAGCAATACCAGCGGATAACCCTGACCGGCCGTCACATAGTGCATACGAAAGCCGTGAATGTTGCGCTGATGGTGGCGAATGGTCTCGGTCACGACGGTGTCCTCAATGGATTTCGGAAGTTTTTAATGGCACCAGCAGTTCGCCCTGCTTGTCCTTGATGAATACCACCAGGAACTTGGCGCGCTCGGTTTTGCTGGCATTACGCGACACGAGGTGCTGATCGGTCGGTTTCTCATAGAAGGTCTCGCCCTTGCGCAATACCTTCAGTTCACCGCCGCCGACCTGCATCTCGATGGCACCTTCGAGCACATAGACAAAGGTATCGGCGGGATGGGTGTGGGGCGGCGTGGTAGCGCCGGGTGCGTACTCGACGGTCACCATGCTGGCGACCGCCGCCGGGCGGGCGGTCAAAGCCTGTTCCATGAGCGGCGTGATGACGGTGTCGGACGCTGCGGGCGTGTCCGCCCACGCGCCCATCGCCGTCATTTCGGCAGCCAGACTCAAAACAAACGGCGCGCATCTGCGCAAGGCTGATTTCATCACGGTCCTCCTCGCGGAAATACTCCGCTCATGTTTTAAACCCAGTCGCCATCATAGATGAGCTCTGCGCTCGATGACGCCGTCAGAGTTTCTCCTTGGCAAACTCCTGCGGCCAGAAATCACAGGCGGCGAGCCCTTCGAGCGCGAGACCGTAGGGCAGCTGGTCGAGCATTGCGCGTTTGACCTGCATGAGCATCGCTTCGCGTGTCAGGCGGGTAGTGACGGCGGGGCGTTGGCGAATCTTGCGCGCCAGATCCCACGCGCGCGGCAATAACTTCGCGTGCGGCATGACCTCGTTGACGACACCGAGGTCCAGGGCTTCCTTGGCCGACAACTCCTGGCCAGTCATGAGGAAATATCGGGCGCGGTTCAAGCCCAGCAGCATCGGCCAGACCACATGCACGCCATCACCCGGCACGAGGCCGCTCGGATAATGGGGTGCGTCCTGGAAGGTCGCATGATCGGCCGCCAGCACCACATCACACAGCAGCGCGAGTTCGGCATGCACGGTGGCCGGGCCATTGACGGCCGCGATCATCGGCGCCTGAATTTCGAGCAGGTTCATGAGCAGGCGTTTAGCGTCGGGCAGCACATGGTTCGCCCACACTTCGGCGGTCACGCCGCCACCACCGAGATCTTCTTTGTCGATGAATGTTTCACCGCTGCCGGTAAAGATGATGACCTTGTTATCGAGGTCAGCGGCAATATCGGCGAAGGCGTAACCGAGCTCCTGATGGGGCGCGAAGCCCCATTCCAGATCTGTGCCGCCGGAATGCATGGTGAGCTGCAGAATGCCATCCTCGCGCTCGAACTTGAGGTAGTCGTATTTCTTCGAATATTCGGCCAGTGTCGGCACTTGCATGGGACCTCTCCTCTTCAATGATTGGAGGGCCAAGCCTGCGCCAGCGCATCGGCGCTGGGAAGCCTACTCAAAGGGGGGATGATGCACGCGGCCTATACCGCGTGCCGCTCAGTTCCAGGCGAGGAAATTTTCCAGCAGTTTGAGCCCTGCATGCGCGCTTTTCTCGGGATGAAACTGCGTCGCAATGACATAGCCGCTGGCGAGCGCGGCGGTGAAGGGTTGGATGTAATCGGTATAACCCAAGGTCAGGGTCGCGTCCTGCGGGACGACGTAATAGCTGTGCACAAAATAAAAGCGCGTGTCGCTCGGGATGCCGTGGGTGACCGGATGATCGCGTGTCCACGCCACTTGGTTCCAGCCCATGTGCGGGACCTTGCGCGGGCTGCCATCGGCGGCCGGCGGCGGATGATCGGGAAAGCGCCGCACCTCCCCCGCAAAGACGTCGAGACAGGCGGTGCCACCATCTTCGGCGCTGTGGGTGACCAGCGATTGCAGGCCTAAACAGATACCGAAAAACGGCCGCGTACGCGCGCATTCGCGGATCACATCGACCAGACCTTGTGCATGGAGGCGCGCCATACAATCGCCTATCGCACCCTGGCCGGGGAACACCACGCGGTCGGCATTGGCGACGGTGCTGGCATCGTCGGCAACCACTATCTGGTGACGTGCACCGGCGACGGTCTCCAGCGCCTTCACCACTGAACGCAGATTGCTACTACCGTAATCGACGACGGCGACGGTCGACATCAAAGGCACCCGCCCGTTAAGGAGTTACAGCGCGCCCTTGGTCGACGGCAGAGCGTCGCCCATACGCAGGTCCGGCTCGACGGCCATGCGCAATGCGCGGCCAAAGGCCTTGAACACGGTTTCGATGATATGGTGGGCATTACGTCCGCGCAGGCCATCGACGTGCAGCGTACACATGGCGTGATTGACGAAACCCTGAAAGAATTCGTGGAACAGATCGACATCGAAATTGCCGACCTGGGCGCGCGGAAAATCGACGTGGAACTCGAGGCCGGGCCGGCCCGAAAGATCAACAACGACCCGCGACAAGGCCTCGTCCAATGGCACATAAGCATGGCCATAGCGGCGGATGGCACGCTTGTCACCGAGCGCTTTATGCACCGCCATGCCAAGCGTGATGCCGATGTCTTCGACCGTGTGGTGGGCGTCGATGATGAGATCGCCATTGGCCTTGATATCGAGATCGATGAGGCCGTGACGCACGACCTGGTCGAGCATGTGATCGAGAAAAGGAATGCCGGTCGCGAGCGCAGCCTGGCCGCTGCCATCGAGATTGACGCTGACGGCGACCTGCGTTTCTTTGGTGTCGCGCGTGATGCGGGCGGTGCGAGCGGTCATCGGATTAGGCTTCGATTGAGCTGAAATTGGGGCGCTGGCTACATTAACAGATCCGGCCGGGCTTGGCCTACGGCGCGGCGGCGAAGGACTCAGCATGACGGACATCATCAACGACCAGGCTATCGCTGCTGTCGAGCAGTGGCTGCGCGGCCTGCAGGACCGCATCTGCGCTGGCCTCGAAAGCCTCGACGGCGAGGCGCGTTTCCATGAGGACGCCTGGTCGCGCAGCGAGGGCGGCGGCGGACGCACTCGGGTCATGACCGAGGGCGGGGTGTTCGAACAGGCCGGCGTCAATTTCTCTCATGTCGAGGGCACGACTCTGCCCCCTGCCGCAACCGTGCGTCGGCCCGAACTGGTGGGCCGCGGCTTCCGCGCGATGGGCGTGTCGCTGGTGGTCCATCCGCGCAACCCTTTTGTGCCGACGTCCCACGCCAATGTCCGGCTGTTCGTCGCCACCGCCCCCGGAGAGGCACCGGTTTGGTGGTTTGGCGGCGGTTTCGATCTGACGCCTTATTACGGCTTCGAGGAAGACGCCGTGGCCTGGCATGGCACGGCGCGCGCAGCCTGCGCGCCGTTCGGGCCGGAGGTCTATCCACGTTACAAACAATGGTGCGATGACTATTTCCACCTCAAACATCGCGGCGAGCAGCGTGGTGTGGGCGGATTGTTCTTCGACGATTTGAACGAATGGGGTTTCGAGCGGTGTTTCGCCTTCATCCAGTCGGTCGGCGACCATTTTCTGCAAGCCTACGGCCCAATCGTCGAGCGTCGTCGCGACCTGCCCTACGGCGAACGCGAACGCGACTTCCAGCTTTATCGTCGCGGCCGCTACGTGGAATTTAATCTGGTCTATGACCGCGGCACGGTCTTCGGTCTGCAGACCGGCGGGCGTACCGAGTCGATATTGATGTCGCTGCCGCCGCTGGTGAAGTGGCGTTATGCGTGGACGCCGTTACCGGGTTCGGCGGAAGAGAAGCTGTACACGGATTTCCTCCAGCCGCGCGATTGGCTGTAGGCGCGCATTCATTCGCACATTCGTGATTAAACCGGCGCGGGAGTCTTGGTTTTTAATGTGCGAATGAATGCGCACCTACGGGCAAGCTCAGCCCTTCTTCTGTGGGACCGGCTGGTGCCTTACCCCATCGCCACGCCGTTGTCCGCCAGCACCTTTCTGAGATTGCGGATGGCGGGAAAGATCTCCTGATTCAGATCTTCTCCCTGCGCATCAAACGCCGCCTGTTCGAGCTCACAGATCCGGCGGTCCTCGGCGAAGATGCCATTGGTGAACCACACGATAAACGGCCAGAACACATCAAGCAGTACTTTCATGCCGGGCCGGCGAATCATCATCAAGCCGAAGGTGCGATTGCTGCGCTGTTGTTTATCGAGCGGGATGTAGACGTTCCATAAATCGAGCGCCGGCTCGCTGCTGCCGGCGGTCCAGAACTTCAGGGTCTGATAGGGATATTCGGTGCGGATGGTCATGAGATCGCGCTCTTCCGGGCGGCTCTCAGGACGTTTGCCGAGCATGAATTTTTCGCCCAGCGGCTGGCGGCCGCTGGCGCGATGGAAGGTGTAATCGGTTTCCACCCAGTTCGGGCCCTGACGGGTGCCGAGGAACAAAGTCTTGATGCCGCCCATCAGGCGCCGGTGCAGGAACTGATGGTTCATGTCCATGAGGTTCTCATGCATGAACGAATAATGGCAGCCGATGCGGCGGTCGAGGTAGCGGGTCTTGTAGGCCGGGTCGCCGGCCGAGGCAATGGCCGGAAAGGCCGTCGAAGCGGCGCGTGCGCTGTCGCCCGGAAATACGAACAGGAGGTCATAGGCCTCGCGCACCGGATAGTGCCGCACGTTGTTCGGTTTCATGCTGCAGCGGTCGAGATAAGGCACGCTCACACAGCGCCCCTCGGCGTTGTATTCCCAGCCGTGATAGCCGCAGCGGATGGCATTGTCGGTGACCACGCCAACATGCAGCGGCACTTGCCGATGGGCGCAGCGATCTTCAAGGGCGAGCAACTGGCCGCTCTTGGTGCGCGCCAGTACGATGGGCTGACCGGCAAAACTCGCAGCCAGGGTCCGACCCGCTTTCAACTCCTTGGTGCGCGCGATCGGATACCAGAAGTTTGGGTCGATAGCCGTCTTGCGCAGATCGCCGCTGTATTCATCGAGCTCAGGCGTCGGCAGACGGACGGTATTTTCCACGGACATAAGTGCAATCTCGAAGCGAGCGTTAAAGACATTCTACGGCCTGACCGGCATCGCGTGGGTCACTCAGAACAAACCTGCTTCAAGACCCGCCGCGAGGGCCATACCCAGCTCACGACAATCGATGAGGCTCTGGGCGTTGATGTCGCCCTTCACTACCAGTGGCGCCTGCACTTCGCGCCAGCGCAGGCCGGTGACGATGCGGTGCACACTGCTCAAGGCGCCGTCGCCGTCGTTGCCGGCTTTGATGAACAGCGCATAGGGCAAGCCCTGGGTTTGTTCCAGGCAGGTGTAATAGATGCGATCAAAAAAATACTTCAAGGCGCCCGACATGTAACCGAAGTTCTCCGGCGTGCCGAGGATCACCGCATCGGCCCACCGCAGATCTTCGGCGTCCGCCGCGAGCGGCGAGGCGACGCGCAGTTCGACGCCGGCAATCGCCGGGTCACGCGCGCCATCGAGCACAGCCTGGGCAAGCGCGGCTGTGCTGCCGGTCTGGGAATGGTGGATAAGTAAGAGGTGTTTCATTGACGGGCCTTTGTGCCTGTTACGATGACGGCATCAAAACCGGTTCAGAGGATGGAGGCACTATGGCGCGTCACAAGTCGCTTGTCGAAGTCGAAGTGCGGGGCGGCAAACTCGCAGTCGCGCGCTGGGCCGGCACGGGTGAAGGCCCTCCCATCCTCATGGTGCATGGCATCTCGGCTTCACATCTCGCCTGGTCGCGGGTGGTGAATGCCCCCGCATTGGCCGGTCACGACATCATCGCACCCGACCTGCGCGGTCGCGGCGCCAGCAGTGAACTGCCCGGGCCCTATGGTTTGCTGCAGCATGTGAACGATTTGTGCGCCGTGCTCGAAGCGCTGGCACTGCCCAAGGTGTGTTTTGTCGGTCATTCGATGGGCGCCTACATCGGCGTGCATTTTGCGGTGCGCGAAGCGCCGCGGCTGGCGAATGTGGTGCTGGTCGATGGCGGCGTGGCGTTGCCGCTGCCGGAAGGACTGGCCCCGGCCACTTTGCTGGAGAAGATTCTTGGCCCGGCGCTGGCGCGGCTGTCGCGCGAGTTCGAGAGTCGCGACGCCTATCGCGCGTTCTGGCGCGAGCACCCGGCCTTTCAGGATGCCGATGCCTGGAATGAAGATGTCGAAGCCTATTTCGACTACGACCTGGTCGGCACGTCGCCTCATCTGAAAAGCCGGGTGAAGGAAGCGGCGGTGCGTGAAGACGGCCTCGGCCCGATGCAGGCCGAGATGGTCACGCTCATGAACGATATTCGCGTGCCGACTTTGCTCGCGACCGCCGTGCGGGGACTCATGAATCAGCCCGAGCCATTGATGCCGGTTGCGGCGGTCGAGGCGCGCTGCGCGGCGAATCCGGCATTGGTCTGGCGCGAGCTCGCAGACACCAACCATTACTCCATCACTTTAGGCTGCGGTGCTGCACCGCTGGCGGCCGAGGTTGCGGCCTTCAGCGCGCAGCATGCGGCGACGACCTGAGGCACTGACCCACATGTATGTCCCGCAAAAAGTCCGTTTCGCCGTCACACCGCCGGCCTCGGCGCTGACCGAGAACAGTTTTGACGATTACCTCACGCACTGCGAAACGCTGGGCTTCGATACCCTGTGGCTGTCGGACATTCCGCTCGGCACCCAGGGCGACCCGCTGCTCCATCTGACCTACGCCGCGGCGCGCACCAAACGCCTCAAACTCGGCGCCAACATCGTGCCGCTCGGGCGTAATCCGCTGTGGCTGGCGAAACAACTCGCGCAGCTCGACAGGATGTGCCAAGGCCGACTGCTGCTGTCCTTTGTGCCTGGGCTCGGCACCCTGGCTGAGCGTATTGCGCTCGGCTACGACAAGGGTGACCGCGGCGCCAACCTCGAAGACATACTGCAAATGCTGCGCACCTGGTGGGCCGGCGAGACCGTCACCGGCAGCTGTCTCAGCGCGCGTTATGAGCATCTCGCCCTTGAGCCACGCCCGCTGCAGCAGCCGTTGGAAGTCTGGCTGGGGGGCAAAGGGCCGCTGGCGCTGGAACGGGTGGCGCGTGTCGCCGATGGCTGGCTGACCTCGGTCATCACTCCCGCCGAAGCACGCGTCGCGCGCGAGACCATCGAACGCCGTGCCGCCGAACTCGGTCGGCATATCGACCCCGAGCATTTCGGGATCAGCATCCCGGTCGCGCGCCACGCACCGCCAGAGGCGGCGGTGGGCGCACTGCGGGCGCGGCGCGAGGACCACGACTTGACCGACATTGTGGCGGTCGGCACTTCAGCGCTGCGTGCCCTCATCGGCGCTCATCTCGACGCGGGTTTGAGCAAGTTTGTACTGCGCCCGTCCAACGCGCTCGACCCGCACGCTGACTGGCGAGCCGATCTCGAATGGATGGCCGAGGCGGTGCTCGACCTCCAGCGTTGAGGTAGATCACACCTCTAGCTTGCGGAAATCGTAAAGATTCATGTTTTGCAGCACGGTTCACGGAGAATTAATTTTGCAGCGCGACAATCTCACCCCATGACAGAACAACAAACCGAATCAGGAGATGATTCCGCCATGGCCGTGCCCGCTTCCGCCGTCGTCCAACTTCGTTCCCAGCCCAATCCCCCCTCTTTGCAAAGCTGCCTGCTTGCCGCCGAACGCGCCTCGCGCGATGACGCGACGCGTTCGCTGTCCTGGATAGTGTCCGCCATCTCGAGTGCGGCCAAGGGCATCGCGGCGCGCCTGCGCACTGCCGGCCTCGATGGCGCACTTGGCGCAGTCGGCCAGCTCAATGTGCAGGGTGAGTCCCAGCAGGCGCTCGACGTCATCGCCAACGAATTGCTCATTCGTGAACTCGAATCGCGCGAAGGCGTGATGGTGCTCGGCTCGGAAGAGAACGACGAACTCATGATCATCGACGGCCTGCCCGCCCACGGCGGTCGTTATTCGGTGTTGTTCGACCCGCTCGATGGCTCCTCGAATCTCGATGTCGGCGGCGCGGTCGGCACCATTTTCTCGATTTACGAACTCGCCGCCGGCGAAGAGACCCGCCTGCAGGCCGGGCGCCGCCAGGTCGCGGCGGGTTACGTGCTGTACGGCCCCTCGACGGTGCTGGTCATGACCTTGGGCAATGGCGTCGATATGTTTGTGCTCGAACCGACGGTCGGTAATTTCCTGCGCGTCGCCGAGCGGATGCAGATGCCGGCCAAGGGCAAGACTTATTCGGTCAACGAAGCGAATCTCGATACTTTCCCGGCCGGCTACCAGCGCTATTTGAGCGCCTGTCGCAAGGGTGGTTATGGCAGCCGTTACGCGGGCGCGATGGTCGCCGATGTGCATCGTGTGCTGCTGCAGGGCGGCATTTTCCTCTACCCGCCGACCGCCAAGGCGCCCAAGGGCAAGCTGCGTCTGATGTACGAAGCCAACCCGATGTCGATGATCCTCGAACAGGCCGGCGGTGTGGGCAGCACTGGTGCTGAGCGTATCCTCGATATCGAGCCCGAATCGCTGCATGCGCGCGTGCCGGTGATTCTCGGCAGCCGCGAGGATGTGGCAGCCCTGCTGGCCGAGCTCGCCGCGCACTGAGTGACGGCCGGTCTGGTGCAGTAAAGCGCGGGGCCGATGGCCCCGTTCTTTTGTGTCAGGCACGCATTCCTATCGGGGAATTAAAGCCGGCGCGCGCAATTGTTACCATGAGAGTATTCAAACGCATTTCCTGGAGAGACCCATTCCAATGGCTACCGCGCAACAACACGACACCCGCATCATCATCATCGGCGCCGGCCCGGGCGGCATGTGTACCGCCATCAAGCTGCTGGAAGCCGGCATCCAGGATTTTGTGGTGCTGGAAAAGGCCTCGGGCGTCGGCGGTACCTGGTGGCACAACCGTTACCCGGGCGCCGAGTGCGACGTCAAATCCCATCTCTACTCCTACTCCTTTGAGCTTAAGCGTGACTGGTCGCGGCCGTTTGCCGGCCAGGCCGAGATTCTGGAATATCTCGAATTCGTCGCGAACAAATACGGCATCAAACCCTATATCCGTTTTCAGCATGAAGTGCGCGCGGCGCGCTGGAACGATGCGTCCGCACGTTGGCAGGTCGAGACTGCCGATGACCAGGTGTTCAGTGCGCCAGTGCTGGTATCGGGCATGGGCATGTTCAATGAACTCGACATGCCGAGCTTTCCCGGTCTCGATGTTTTCGGTGGCACGATGTTCCATTCGGCGCGCTGGAATCATGGCCACGATTTGACCGGCAAACGCGTGGCGGTGATTGGCAGCGCCGCGAGTGCCGTGCAGTTCATTCCCGAAATTGCCCACAAGACCGACAAGCTGTTCATCTTTCAGCGTACCGCCAACTGGGTCGCGCCCAAGGACGACGCCCCTTATGCGCCCGAAGTGCTTGCCAAACTCAAGGACGATCCGAATGCCATCCACGAACTGCGCGCGCAGATCTACAAGGATCTGAACGAGTTCATTCTGTTCAGCGACGAGGTCAAGCAGAAGGAATATACGCAGCTCGCGCTCGACAACATCGCGGTGGTGAAAGACCCGGAACTGCGCAAGAAGCTGGTGCCTAACCATCCCTTCGGCTGCAAGCGTCCGCTGTTCTCCAATCTCTACTACCCGATCTTCAACCTGCCGCAGGTTGAACTGGTCACCGACAAGATTGAGCGCCTGTCGAAGAACGGCGTAGTGACGGCTGATGGCGTCGAGCGTGAAGTCGATACCGTGATTCTTGCGACCGGCTTCAAGGTCACCAAATATCTGTCGGCAATCGAAGTGACCGGGCGTAATGGTGTGCGACTTGATGACGCCTGGAGCGACGGCGCACAGGCCTATCTCGGCATCACTACCAGCGGCTTTCCGAATCTGTTCATGCTGTACGGGCCGAACACCAACAACGGCTCGATCATCACCATGCTCGAAATTCAGATCGACTACATCATGAAGCAGCTCAAGCGTCTCGAGCGCGAGAAACTGGCTTATATCGATCTCAAGCCGGAAACTGAAAAGCAGTACAACGATTCGATGCAGCAGGAAATCAAGGCGGTCGATGTATGGGCCGCCGCCTGCGGCAACTATTACAGCGCCAGTTCCGGACGCAATGTCACGCAGTGGCCGCACACCATCGACGAGTTTGCCTCGCGTATGGTGCGGCCCGATGAGCAGGTCTACGAAGCCAAGCGCGGTTAAGTCCCGCGCCTGAGCGATGGGCGGCGCGGCGCAAGGCCGCGCTTGCCTTGATCACAGCAGCAGCGCGCCCTCATGGATGAGCAGCCAGCGCTTGCGTTCCATACCGCCAGCGTAGCCAGTCAGATCGCCGTTCGCGCCGATCACGCGGTGACAGGGGACGGCGATCGCTATCGGGTTTGAACCATTTGCGAGCCCCACTGCGCGTGAGGCTGCCGGATTGCCGATGCGTCGGGCGAGTTCGCCGTAGGTTGATGTCGTTCCACGCGGTATCTCGCGCAGATAACGCCACACCTGTTGTTGAAAGGCGGTGCCATTGCTGGCGACGGGCAAGGTTTCGAGCGCCTCGTGCTGACCGGAGAAATAGGCTTCGACCGCACAGCTCGCACCGCCCGGGTCACGCTGCGCTTGCAACGTCACTTCACCATACTGACGCGCCAGCAGCTTGTGCATGCGCGCCTCGTAATCTTCGAAATCGAGCGCACGCAGATGCTCGCCGTCCGACACCACCACGACCGTGCCAAGTGGCGATGCGATGCGGTCAATCAGCAACTTCATGGAGGGATGGACTGCAAGGCGACCGAAAGCTGGTCCCCCTGCAGTCCGGCGTTACGCCTCAGCCGGCAGACTTGTTCTGGTACTTGCTCAAGTCGGGCGCATTGGGCGAAGACATTGCCGCTGTGCCTTGCGGCTCGTTCAGTGCCGCAACCGCGCGATCGTTCTGCATGATCTTGGCCATGATCGCTTCGCCTGCGCGTTCGAAAATCTCACGATTCTCGATCACGTGCCGTTGGGATGCGCGGTAAGCGTCAAGCATGCCGTTCACTTCCGGCATCACATAACGCGCGACGAGATCCCAGCTCTTGGCGGTGTTGATGTGGTTGGCCCAGTCGTGCACGAAGCCGAGCACGGTGCCGAAGCCGCCGGTGATCTTCTGCATGTGACGAATGGAAGCAATAAGGTCATCGGGCGTTCCGATCAGCGAAGCGCCGGCGAGACCCATGGACTCGACATGATCAACCGCTTCGTCAGCCGTCTTGTACTTCTTCTCGCCGGGCCGCATCAGGGTGTCGACGATGTATTCGTTGTGCCAGCGCATGAGGCCATGTTTGGCTTCTTCGCGCGCCTGTTCGCGGGTTTCGGCGATATGCCAGGACATCACCACGCGCCAGTTGCGGCGGTCGACCTGCTGGCCGTGCTTTTTCGCTGATTCTTCGGCGAAGCTCCACTGCGTCGGCAGTGCCGCGAGGCCGGTGGTGGACATCGAGCCGAGCGACAACACACCACAACCGTATTTTCCGGCGAGGGTCATGCCCGACGGGCTGATCATCGAGGCGGTCGCCATCGGGATCTGTTCCTGCACTGGCAAGAGCTGCAGGCGCGCGTCTTTCAGAGTGAACCAGTCGCATTCATAAGAGAAACGGTCGTCGCCCGCCAGCAGGCGTTTGATCACACCCATCGCTTCGTCCTGACGGTCACGCTGGGTGAGCGGGTCGATGCCGAGCATGTAGGCGTCGGACGGCAGGGCGCCGGGGCCGGTGCCGAGGATCACACGACCATTGGTCTGATGATCGAGCTGCACGATGCGCTGCGCGACATTAAACGGATGATGGTAGGGCAAGGACACCACACCGGTGCCGAGCTTGATGTTATGCGTGCACTGGCCGACGGCAGCCAGGAACAGTTCCGGGGAGGCAATCACTTCCCAACCGGTCGAATGGTGCTCGCCGCACCAGAATTCGTCGTAACCGAGTTTGTCGAGCTGCTGAGCGAGCGCGATGTCGCGCTGGAACTGCAGGGTCGGGTTTTCGCCTATCGGATGATGGGGCGCGAGAAACGCGCCAAAACGTGTACGTGCCATGATGTCTCCCCTTGGGTTTGGACTCGATGCTGCCACTGCCGGGCAGTGAGCGCAATTACCGTCTCGGGAGCCGGGCCACGCGGCGGACAACCGCGCAGCCCGTATCGAGCGGGGGCCTCAGGCGGCGGCGCGGCTCCGTGACAGCCCGACCAGTTGCTGGACGAGGGTCTGCTTCAACACTTCGGCGGTCTCGTTCGGGCCCTGGCAGGTGCCGGCCGCCGAGTGACCACCGCCACCGTAACGCAGCATGAGTTCACCGACTTCCACTTGGCTGCGGGTGCCGAAAATTGATTTACCGACGGTATAGACGGTGTTCATGCGCTCGCGGCCCCACATCACATGCATGGACAGATCACACTCCGGGAACTGCGCATAAATCATGAAGCGGTTGCCGGCATGGATGACTTCCTCGTCGCGCAGATCGAGTACCACCAGATTGCCGTGCACCTTGGCGACCCGCGCGAGTTGCGCGTCGAACGCCTGCTGCTGCTCGAAATAGAGCTCGACCCGCTCGCGCACATCGGGCAGGGCGAGAATGTCGGCGATGGCCAAATCGCGGCAGCAGTCGATCAGCATCATCATGAGCTGGTAGTTGGACACGCGGAAATTGCGGAAGCGGCCAAGGCCCGTGCGCGCGTCCATAAGGAAAGACAACAGCTCCCAGCCCTTGGGGTGCAGCACGTCCTCGCGCGAGAAACCCGCCGAATCGGCCTTGTCGACGGCGTCCATCATGGCGTCGCTGATCTGAGGAAAGCGCGCCTTGCCGCCGTAGTAGTCATACACCACGCGTGCGGCGGACTTGGCCTCGGGCATGAGCACGTAATTCGGGGTCGGCCGGCCTTCGTTGCGTAATGCCTCACTCGCATGGTGATCAAAACACAGGCCGCAGCCCGGCACATAGGGCAGGTTGGTCAGGATGTCGTTGGGGCCGACTTCGACCTTGCCGTCCTGCACGTCTTTCGGATGATGGAAGACGATTTCGCCCAGCATACCGAGCTCTTTCAGCAGTACGGCGCAGACCAGGCCGTCCATGTCGCTACGGGTGAGTAGCCGGTATTTGTGCGGGGTCTCGGTCATGCTGCGCGCTCCTCGGCGATAGATAGGTATGGAGCGCCAATGCACCCCGAAGCTGCCTATCGGCTTGCGGCCAGCGAAGGTTTAATCGGGGGTTGGGGGCTCAGGCCGGGCGCGGCGGCGGCGCGGTCAACCAGAAGGTGACCGGTCCATCGTTGGTGAGAGAGACCTGCATGTCGGCACCGAAGCGGCCGCTGGCGACCTCGGGATGGCTGTCCAGCGCTTCGGCCAGCAGATAGTCGAACAAGGCGCGGCCCTGTTCAGGGGGTGCGGCGGGGGTGAAACTCGCGCGGGTACCTTTGCGGGTATCGGCGGCGAGGGTGAATTGCGGCACCAGCAACAGGCCGCCGTGCACCTCGCGTATCGAGAGGTTCATCCGCCCATCCGCATCGGCAAACACGCGGTAATCGAGCAGACGTTCCAACAGGCGTGCCGCCTGTTGCTCGCCATCGCCGCGTTCCACGCCGATGAAGGCCAGCAGGCCCCGGCCGATGCGGCCGACGGTGTCGCCGGCCACCACCACTTCAGCGTGCGTGACGCGCTGAATGAGTGCTATCAAGCAGCGTTCTCGGGATTGGAACTCTCGGCCTTGCGCGAGGTGCGTTTGCGGTCGACTTCCTTCAGCTCGCGCTTGCGGACGCGGATCGCGAGCGGTGTCACTTCGACCAGCTCATCGTCTTCGATGAATTCCAGCGCCTGTTCGAGATCAAAACGCACTGGCGGCGTCAGCATGATGTTTTCGTCGTTGCCCGAAGCGCGCACGTTGGTCAGCTGTTTGGCCTTCATGGCGTTGACCACGAGATCGTTATCGCGAGAATGAATACCGACCACCATACCTTCAAAGATGTCGTCGCCGGGTTTGACCATCATGCGCCCGCGTTCCTGCAGGTTGAACAGCGAGAACCCCACCGCCTTGCCGTCGCCGTTGGAGATCAACACGCCGTTTTTGCGTGGCGCGATGGCGCCGCCGGCGACCGGGCGGAATTCCTCGAAACTGTGGGTCATGATGCCGGTGCCGGAGGTCGCGGTCAGGAACTCGGTGCGGAAACCAATCAGACCGCGCGCCGGAATGATGTAGTCGAGGCGCACGCGGCCATTGGGGTCCGGCAGCATGTTGATGAGATTGCCGCGACGCGAACCGAGACGCTCCATCACCGTGCCCTGGTATTCCGAGGGTACGTCGATGATCAACTGCTCGAAGGGCTCATGCGGCTGGCCATTGACGTTCTTGACGATGACTTGCGGGCGGCCGACGCAGAACGCGAATCCTTCGCGGCGCATGTTTTCGATCAGAATTGAAAGATGCAGTTCACCGCGGCCCGAGACCAGCATGCACTTCGGGTCACCGGTGCCTTCGACGCGCAGTGCGACGTTGTGAATGAGTTCGCGCTCGAGGCGTTCGATGATCTGGCGGCTGGTGACAAATTTGCCTTCGCGGCCGGCAAAGGGTGAATCAGAGACTTCGAAGGTCATGCTCACGGTCGGTTCGTCGACCGACAGCGACGGCAGTGCCTCGGGCTGCGCCGGGTCGCACAGCGTGTCGGAAATACGCAGGTCTTCAATGCCGGTCACGCATACGATGTCGCCGGCTTCGGCGCGGTCGCGTTGTTCACGCTTCAAGCCCTGAAAGCCCAGCACTTCCATCACGCGGCCGCGGCGGCTCTTGCCGTCGCGGTCGATAACGGTGACGCTCTGCGATGGCATCAATACGCCGCGATTGATGCGGCCGATACCAATCGCACCCACGTAGCTCGAATAATCGAGCGAGGAGATCTGCATCTGCAGCGGGCCATCGGCGCCATCGATGCGCGGCGGCGAAACGTGTTGAATGATGGTTTCGTACAAAACCTTCATGTCCTGCTCGGGACCGTGCGGTTCACGGCGCGCCCAGCCTTGTGTGGCCGAACAATAGATCACCGGGAAATCGAGCTGCGAGTCGGTCGCGCCGAGGCGGTCAAACAGTTCAAAGGTCTGATCGAGCACCCAATGCGGACGCGCGCCTTCGCGGTCACATTTATTAATGGCGACCATCGCGTTCAAACCCTGGGCGAAAGCTTTCTGGGTCACAAAGCGGGTCTGTGGCATCGGGCCATCGACTGCATCGACCAACAGCAGCACGGCATCGACCATCGACAGAATACGTTCGACCTCACCACCGAAATCGGCGTGGCCGGGGGTATCGACGACGTTGATGCGATGTTCGCCCCAGACGAGCGAAGTGTTCTTGGCGAGAATGGTGATGCCGCGTTCGCGTTCGATGGCGTTGCTGTCCATCACGCGTTCAGCGTCGGGACGGCGGCTGTCGAGGGTGCCGGACTGCTTGAGCAGTTCGTCAACGAGGGTGGTCTTGCCATGGTCGACGTGCGCGACGATGGCGATATTGCGAAGGTTCTGGGATGACATCAGCTTTCCTGGGCGGGGGGCGTTAAGTGGCGGGTCGGGAGTTCCGCCTGAGCAAAAACCCGGCATTATACTGATCAATTCCTGTTACAAGGCAAAGAATCACTCGTGCAGCGCGTCTACACCAGTAGCGATCCGGTCTCAGCCGGCCTCGTTTTGTCGGTGCTCGAGGCCGCCGGCATCCGCTGCCTGCTGCGTAATCAGTACCTGAGCGGTGCGCTGGGAGAGCTGCCGGTCAACGAATGCTGGCCGCAGGTCTGGGTGGTCGATGAGGCCGATGAGCCGCGTGCTTTGCGCCTGATTGCCGAGGCGCTGCCCCATGATGGGGCACAGGGCGAGCCGTGGACCTGCGGTGATTGCGGCGAGCACCTCGAGGCCCAGTTTCAGCAGTGCTGGCAGTGCGGGGCACGGCGTTGAGCGCCCCGCAGCTGAGGTATTGGGCTCAGGTTTGCTCCCACGGCAGTTGGTGATAACGCCAGCCGCTCACTGAACAACGGTGACCGTGGGCATCCTTATCCCCTTCAAAGCCTTCTTCGACATTGGTCAGATCGGTATAACCCGCTGCCGCCAAAGCCTTGACCGCTGCCAACGAGCGCGCGCCGCTGCGGCAGATGGCCAGTATCGGCCGCTTGCTGCTGTCACCGCCGCGGGCCGTGAGGGCGGCTTTGATCTCCGCCACAAAATTCGAGTTTTCTTTCCAGTCCGGATAATCCTTCCACATGATGTTCAGCGCGCCGGCCGGATGTCCGACATAGTCAAATTCAACTTTGCTGCGGACGTCGAGCAGAACTGCCTGACTGTCGCTGCCGAGAATGCGCCATGCTTCCGGAGGCGTTACCCGTTTGATCTGTTCATCACTCATGCCTTGACCCTCCACATATACAGCTCACTCTTGCCAAGTATAATCGCGCCCGCGCACCTGCCCCACATTCGATGATCGACCCATGAGCAACGCCAGTCCAGCGACCATCGCGGCGATCGATCTCGGCTCCAACAGCTTTCATATGATCGTGGCGCATACCGGGGGTGATCACTTTCGTGTCGTTGACCGTATGCGCAGCGCGGTGCGTCTCGGCGCCGGCCTGAGCGCAGACAATCAACTCGACGCCGCCGCCGTTGAGCGCGCCATGGCTTGCCTCGCGCAGTTCGGTGAACGCCTGCGCGGCCTGCCTGCTGAGGCGGTGCGTGTGGTCGGCACCAATACCCTGCGCAAGGCGCGCAACACGGCCGGCTTTCTGGCCCGCGCCGAAGCGCTGCTCGGGCATCGTATCGACGTCATTAGCGGGCATGAAGAAGCGCGCCTTATTTACCTCGGCGTGTCCCACGGTCTCGATGACGAGGCCGATGTGCGGCTGGTGGTGGACATCGGCGGTGGCAGCTCGGAATTCATTCTCGGCCGGCGTTTCGACCCGTTGTACATGGAAAGCCTGCACATGGGCTGTGTCAGTCACAGCGTGCGCTATTTTGCCGACGGCCAGATCACGGCACCCCGTTTCAAAGCCGCCGAACTTGCCGCACGTCAGGAACTCGAGCCCATAGAGACCAGTTACCGGCGCATCGGCTGGCAATCCGTGATCGGGGCGTCCGGCACCATCATGTCGGTGGGTGATGTCTTGCGTCAGCAAGGCGGTGGTCAGGACGGCATCACCAGTGTCGAGCTCGAGCGTTTGAAGCAACTGGTGTTGACGGCCGGACACGTCGACAAGCTCAATCTGCCCGGGCTGCCGGAGGAACGTCGCGCGGTGTTTGCCGGCGGAGTCGCGATTCTGTGTGCGATTTTCGATGCGCTCGGCATCTCGCGCATGCGCGTAACCGACAGCGCGATTCGAGAAGGACTGCTTTACGACCTGCTCGGTCGAATTCATCAGGAAGACGTGCGCGAACGCGCGGTCGGTGAACTAAAGACGCGTTATCACATCGACCGGGCGCAGGCTGCGCGGGTCGAGAATACCGCCATCGAATTGCTGCGTCAGGTCGCGCAGCCGTGGGGCCTAGTGGGCGAGGAAAACGAACGCTTATTGCGCTGGGCGTCGGATCTGCATGAGATCGGGCTGTCGGTCTCCCACAGTCAATATCACAAACACGGCGCTTATCTGTTGACCTATCTCGACATGCCCGGTTTCGCCACCGGCGAGCAGCAACGACTGGCGGCACTGGTGCGCGGCCATCGGCGCAAAGTGCCGTCGACGGAGTGGCAGAAGCTGCCGGCCGCGCAGCAACAGCGTGTGTTGCGCATGTGTGTGTTGCTGCGCATCGCCTGCCTCATGCACCGCCGCCGCAGCGAAGAAGCGCTCGGTCAGGTCGAGGCCGCGGTCGAGAACGGCACCTTGAAGCTGCGTTTCGCGCCGGGCTGGCTTGATGCCCACGCGCTGACCCGTGCCGATCTCGAGCAGGAAGCGGTTTATCTCAAAGCGGCGAATATGCGGCTGAAGTTCAAATAGGTGCAAGAGTACGGGTCATTGTGGGTCAGACTTCAGGAAGCTCTGATTAAGTGTAGCGAGCATGGCCGCGCGCTAGGAGCCGCGCAGAGAGCGACGAGACATATCAGATAGATAGGCGAGGAGCGAACGAGCACGCGACAACGCGCGCGGCTAGCGCAGTAACTTAATCAGAGCTTCCTTCAGTCTGACACTCCTTGGAGCCGAGCACGCTGGCCTTTGAGTGAATGTCAGACTGAAGTCTGACCCACAACAAACCCGAATCTGGCGTCGCACCTGCAGGACGTTTTTCTCAATTCCCGGCCAGATCTTTCAGCAGAATCTGCTGCGCGTCGCGCGGTTGCGCACTGCCGGGTTTGACTCGCGAATACGTGCCGTCACTGCGTAACAACCAGGCGCGGGTGTTATCCGCCAGATAGTTGTTCATACATTCCTTCATGATGCGCTGGTGCAGGCGTTTGTCTTCGACCAAGAAGCAGGTCTCGATACGATTGAAGAAATTGCGCCCCATCCAGTCGGCACTCGACAGGTAGATTTCATCGTCGCCATCGTTGTGAAAATAAAACACGCGGGCGTGTTCCAGAAAGCGCCCGACGATGGAGCGCACGCGGATATTCTCCGAAATACCAGCCAGCCCCGGACGCAACGCGCACACACCACGAATGATGAGGTCGATTTTGACGCCCGCCTGGGAGGCCTCATACAGCGCATTGATGGTCTGCACCTCCGACAGCGCGTTCATCTTGGCGATGATGCGCGCCGGCAGACCCGCGCGCGCGCTGCGCGTCTCGCGCTCGATCAGCTCAAGGATGGTGCTGTGCATCGTGAAGGGCGATTGCAGCAGCTTTTTCAATTTACCGGCGCGGCCGGGCGCGGTCAGCATGTGGAAGATCTTCTGCACATCCACGCCGATGGTGTTGTCGCAGGTGAACAGGCCGTAATCGGTATACAGCCGCGCCGTGCGCGGATGGTAGTTACCGGTGCCGAGATGCACATAACGGCGCAACTGTTTGCCCTCGCGACGTACCACCAGAATCATTTTGGCGTGGGTCTTATGGCCGACAATGCCATACACCACGTGGGCACCGGCTTCCTGCAGGCGCGTGGCGAGTTCGATATTGGCCTCTTCGTCAAAACGCGCTTTGAGCTCGATGACCACCGTCACCTCCTTGCCCTTGCGCGCCGCTTCGAGCAGCGCTTCGACCACCGGCGAATCGGGGCCGGTGCGATACAACGTCTGACGAATGACCAGCACCGCCGGGTCGCGCGCCGCCTGATAGAGAAAATCGGTGACTGGTGCAAACGACTGGAAGGGGTGGTGCAGCAGCACATCGCCGCGGCGAATGACGTCGAAGATGTCGCCGCCCTGCGGCATGCGGGCCGGGCGACCAGGAATGAAGGGGGGATACTTGAGATCCGGCCGTTCGATCATGTCGAACACCGCCATCAAACGCGTCAGGTTGACCGGCCCGTTGCAGCTGAAGATGTCCGGGTCCTGCAGGTCGAACTCCTGGCGCAGCAGCGAGGTCATCTGCGCCGGGCATTCAGCGGCCACTTCCAGACGCACCGCGTCGCCAAAGCGGCGCTGGTGCAACTCGCCTTCCAGCGCCTGCAAGAGGTCGTCCACTTCCTCGTCATCGACGAACAGGTCGCTGTTGCGCGTCACGCGGAACTGATAACAACCCTTCACTTCCATGCCCGGGAAAATGTCCTCGACATGGGCGTGAATGATCGACGAAAGGAACACGAACTCGTGGGGTCCGTTGGCGTATTCCTCTGGAATATTGATGATGCGCGGCAGCGAGCGCGGTGCCTGTACGATGGCAATCACGCTGTCACGGCCAAAGGCGTCGGTGCCTTCCAGCGAGATCAGGAAGTTCAGGCTCTTGTTCAGGATGCGCGGAAAAGGATGCGACGGATCGAGCCCAATCGGGCTCAGCATCGGCAGCAGCTCACGGTTGAAATAGCGCCGCACCCAGGCCGCCTGGCGATTGTTCCATTCGCCGCGCTTCAAAAACTGAATATTTTCATCCGCCAGCGCCGGCAGCATGAGGTCGTTCAAGACCTGGTATTGCTCGGCAACCAGCGCATGCGCGCCGGCGCTTATGGCGCGCAACTGTTCATGGGCCGACATCTGATCGGGGCCGCTCTGGCCGGCTGCAAAAGCCACCTGTTCCTTCAGGCCGGCGACCCGAATCTCGAAAAACTCATCGAGATTGCTGCTCGCGATACACAGGAATTTCAGGCGTTCCAGCAGCGGATTGCTGTCGTCCTTGGCCTGCTCGAGCACCCGCCGGTTGAACTCCAGCAGCGACAGCTCCCGGTTGATGTATAGCTCAGGGTCGCCGAGTTGCAGCGCTTTTGCGTCCATGGATGTTGATGCTCGAGCGCGCTTCAAGGTGGGAACGGTGCCGGTCGGGGTGCATTTTGACGGTCGAGTCATTATCATCGCCCGCCTTTCCATAGCACTGCAAGCACGCGCGGGCGACATCTGATCATGGTCAAAGCAATAGCCAAAAAGAAAGTTCGCCGCAGTGCGCGGCCGCACAAACCGACGATGGCCGAGCGCGCCGACCGGCACGCACTTTACGAAGACGCCGTCCAGTGCGTCGAGCACGAAATCGATTTCGTCGATGCCGAATTCAAGCGACTGCGTGGCCATCGGGCCACCCTCCTGCGCGAAGACTTCTGTGGCACCGCCAATACATCCTGTGAATGGGTGCGGCGCCGGCCGGGCAACCGGGCGATTGGCGTCGATCTCGATGCCGAGGTGCTGGGTTGGGGGCGCGACCACCATGTCGCCAAGCTGACGCCGTCGCAGCGTCGCCGCCTGACACTGGTTGAGGGCAACGTGCTGAAGACCGGCGGTGAGCAGGTGCAAATCCTGCTGGCGATGAATTTCAGCTACTGGCTGTTCCGTGAGCGCGCGCAGTTACGCGATTATTTCAAGCGTGCGCGGGCCAATCTGGCCGACGATGGTGTGTTTTTCCTCGATTGTTTCGGCGGCTACGAATCCTTCCGGGTGTTGAAGGAACACACCGAGCACAAGCGCTTCACCTACACCTGGGAGCACGCCAGCTACAACCCCATCAACGGCCACTTTGTGTGCCATATCCATTTCAGCTTTCCCGATGGGTCGCGCATGAAGCAGGCCTTTTCCTACGAGTGGCGGCTGTGGACCTTGCCGGAAATCCGCGAACTGCTGGCCGATGCGGGTTTCAGCCGCACCACGGTGTATTGGCAGGGTTGGGACGAAAAGGAAGAAACCGGCAGCGGCGACTTCACGCCGGTCGAGGTCGCCGACCCCGATGCGGGCTGGATTTGTTACATCGCCGCTGAGAAGTGAGCAAAAGCGCCCATTAAACCGGGCGTTGTATCGATTGTCACGATACTGTAATAAAGCACGCCAACAATCGGACCCGCCGGGCCCACCCCGCGAGCAAGCGGCTTTTCTATGTCACAGCATTCCGAGATTCGACGGTCTGGCACTCACCATGACCGCCGTCGTGACGGTCGGCGCCTGTTTGCGAGCGCCGTCGCGAGGTTATCGTGAAGCCGGCAGTTCGCACCGATCTGTCCTCACGCGAGGGCTGGCGTCTGCTCAAAGACCGCCTGTTCGCGGCGGTCATGGCCATTGGCGGAATCTCGGTGATCATCGCCATCCTGCTGATTTTTTTCTATCTGCTTTATGTGGTGTTGCCGCTGTTCAGCGATGCCACGGTCAAACCGACCCACAGCTTTGAGCAGGGCGCCACGCCGCCGGCGCTGATCTCGCTGGACGAATATGCCGAGACCGGCCTGGCGGTGACGGCCGATGGTCAGTATCAGTTCTTCAAGGCCGCCGACGGCAGCATCTTGAGCCGCGGCGAACTGGCGCCTGCCGCCGCCGGCAAGGTCAGCGCGGTTGCGGCTGGTGACCCGGTCAGCCATGTGATTCTGGCTGGTACTGCCGACGGCAACGTGGTGGTGGCGCAGGCCAACTTCGAAGTGCGTTTCGACGGCCAGACGCGCGTCATCACGCCCAAATTAAGCTACCCGTTTGGCGTCGAAGCGCAGCGTGCCGCTGCCATCGGCGACGCGGTGCGCCTCATCAGCGGCCAGGTGTCGGACGAAGAGGCGACGGTCGCGGTAGTCAGCGCGCAGGGTCGGGTGGTGTTGGTCAACGCGACCAAACAGACCTCGATGCTTGACGAATCCACCACCATCGAAGTCACGCGCACCGAAATCGACGTCGATGGCAGCAAGATCTCCCATCTCGCACTCGACAATCAGCAACGTGAACTGTTTCTCGCCAGTGGCGACGGCGTATTGAGCTACTTCGATGTGCGCAACAAGGCCAAGCCGCAACTGGTTGACCGCGTCAGTGTGCTGGGCCCCGCCCATCGCATCACTGCCATGAGCTTTCTGTCGGGCGGCATTTCGCTGGTCATCGGTGATGATCTTGGCAACCTCTCCCAGTGGTTCCCGGTGCGCGACCAGCACAACAACTCACAGCTCAAACGTGTGCGTAAGTTCGAGCCGCTGCCGGCGGGGGTCACTGCCATCGCGCCGGAATATTTCCGCAAGGGTTTTCTCGCCATCGACAGCCGCGGCAATCTGGGCCTTTATCACGCCACCGCCGAGCGCCATCTCGCCACCGTTGCGAGCGGGCTGGACAACATCGTCGCAGGCAGCATGGCGCCGCGCGCCAACGCCGCGGTGCTCGCTTCCAACAGCGGTCGCGTGCAGCTCTATGGCATCGACAACCCGCACCCCGAGGTCTCGTTCAAGGGTTTGTGGAACCAGATCTGGTACGAGAACCGCGCGCACCCGGAATACATCTGGCAATCGTCCTCGGCGAGCAGCGATTTCGAGCCGAAATTCAGTCTCACGCCACTCACTTTCGGCACCCTGAAAGCGGCCATCTATTCGATGATTTTCGCCGTGCCGCTGGCGGTGCTGGGTGCGATATACACCGCTTATTTCATGAGCCCGCCGATGCGACGCATCGTCAAACCCTCGATCGAATTGATGGCCGCTCTGCCGACCGTGATCCTCGGTTTCCTCGCCGGCCTGTGGCTGGCACCGTTGATCGAGCGCGAGCTGCTGGGGGTGCTGTTGTGTATTCCCTTCGTGCCGGCGGCCACCCTGCTGTTCTCCTATCTTTTTGACCGCATGCCGCAGCGTGTGAAGTCCTGGATCCCCGATGGCTGGGAAGCGCTGGCGCTGGTGCCGGTGGTGATGTTCGCTATCTGGGCCAACTTCATGCTGGGCCACGCGATCGAAGTGATGTTCTTCGATGGCAGCGTGACCCATTGGATGAACGTTGAATACGGCATCGGCTACGACCAGCGCAATTCGCTGGTGGTTGCCATCGCAATTGGTTTTGCCGTCATTCCGACAATTTTCTCGATCAGTGAGGATGCCGTGTTCAGCGTGCCGCGCCATCTCACGATGGGCTCGCTGGCGCTCGGCGCGACGCCGTGGCAGACCGCCATCAAGGTGGTGCTGCTGACGGCCAGCCCAGGCATTTTCTCCGGCATCATGATTGGCATGGGCCGCGCGGTCGGCGAAACCATGATTGTGCTGATGGCCACCGGCAATACACCGATCATGGATATCAGCCTGTTCCAGGGTCTGCGCGCCCTGTCGGCCAACATTGCGGTCGAAATGCCCGAATCGGAAGTCGGCAGTTCTCACTACCGGGTGCTGTTCCTGGCTGCCATGGTGTTGTTCATGGTGACCTTCATCGTCAATACCCTGGCCGAGCTGGTGCGCCAGCGGCTGCGCAAGAAGTACTCCAGCCTGTGAGCAGCCCAACCCTCAGTACTCCCGTCCCGGCTTGGCGCAAGTGGCTGCATTCCGGTTCGCCCGGTGTGTGGCTGACGGCCGGCGCGGTGAGTTTCTCGCTGGTGATGGTGTTCGGCCTGTTGTTCCTGATCACGGTACGCGGCATGGGCCATTTCTGGCCATCCAACGTCGCGCGCCTGTCGCTCGTGGGCGGCGAAACAAAATACGCGCTGGGTGAAATCGTCGACCGAGAGACGGTGTCGGCCGCGCGCCTCATCGACAACGGGGTGGTGGTGCCCGAAGGCCAGGAGACGGTAGACCGCCTGCTGCTCAAGATCGGCAACCGCAACCTCAACGGTTTTGATTTCCAGTGGTTCAACGACACCGATTTCGACGACATCAAATACCCGCGCAAGACGGTCGTCATCGAGCGCCGTGAGTGGGGCAATTTTTACGGATTCGTGCAGGGTATACGCGAAGGCGAGCAGACCTTAAGCATCAACGGCAGTCCGTGGCCTGAGATCCGCAAGCGCATCTTGCGCGCCGAACAGTTGCGTCGCGACATCGCGCACATCGAAGACACGCAGATGGGCGCCATCAATTACGCGCTCGAACGACTGCGGCTCAAGACCCGCAAGCTCGAGCTCGACGGTGTGACGGACGGAGAACCGCTGGCCGACATCGCCGCCGAGCGCGACGCCCTCAACACCCGCTATGCCAGGCTCGCCGAACAGCTCACGCGTCTGCATAAAGATGCTGACCGCGACCTGCTGATGCTTGAGACCGTCAACGGGGTCGCGAGCGAGGTGCGTTTCTATGACATCGTGCGTGCCTATCGGCCGAACGCGATGGCGGTCTCCGCCAAGCTGAAACATTATTTCGCCAAGCTCGGCGAATTTGTCTCCACCGAACCGCGCGAAGCCAATACCGAGGGCGGAGTGTTTCCTGCCATCTTTGGCACCGTCATGATGGTGTTGTTGATGTCGGTGTTCGTCACACCTTTCGGCGTGATTGCGGCGGTCTATCTGCGCGAGTACGCCCACCAGGGCCTCACCACCCGCATCATCCGCATTGCGGTCAATAACCTCGCCGGCGTGCCGTCGGTGGTGTACGGCGTATTCGGCCTCGGCTTTTTCGTTTATTTCGTCGGTGGCTCCATCGACCAGGCGCTGTTTCCCGAAGCTTTGCCGGCGCCGACTTTCGGCACGCCCGGCCTGCTGTGGTCGTCCTTGACCTTGGCACTGTTGACCGTGCCGGTGGTCATCGTCTCGACCGAAGAAGGTTTGTCGCGCATTCCGCGCAGCATTCGCGAAGGTTCACTCGCGCTCGGTGCGACCAAGGCCGAGACCCTGTGGCGCACCGTCATGCCGATGGCGACACCGGCCATGATGACGGGTCTGATCCTGGCGGTAGCACGCGCCGCCGGCGAAGTCGCACCGCTGATGATGGTGGGTGTGGTGAAACTCGCACCCACGCTGCCGCTGGATGGCAACCTGCCGTTCCTGCATCTTGATCGCAAATTCATGCATCTCGGTTTTCATATCTTCGACGTCGGCTTTCAGAGCCCCAACGTAGAAGCCGCGCGCCCGCTGGTCTTCGCGACCTCTTTGCTGCTGGTGCTGATTATCGTCACCCTCAATCTGGCCGCCATCACCATCCGCAACCGGCTTCGAGAAAAGTACAATGCCGCCGAAACCTGATCGTGAAACCGAATCCATGCAGGGCAAGCCGGGCAAAGACGCAGGCACCCCCAACCACGGCGTGGACATCAAGAGCGCCTTGCGCAAAGACGAAACGGCGACGCCCGAGCGACCGCCTGAGCCGAGCGAGTGCCTGAAGGTCAATGGCCTGAACCTTTACTACGGGCAGAAGCAGGCCCTGCACGACATCAATCTCACCATCCCCGAGCGCTTCGTAACGGCCTTCATCGGTCCGTCGGGCTGTGGCAAGTCGACTTTGTTGCGGTGTTTCAATCGCATGAACGACCTCATCGATAATGTGCGCGTCGAGGGCGAAATATTGCTCGATGGGCAAAATATCTTTGCCCCTGAGGTCAATGTTGCGACCCTGCGGCGCCGCGTCGGTATGGTGTTCCAGAAGCCCAATCCATTTCCGAAATCGATTTACGAAAACGTTGCCTACGGCCTGCGTATTCAGGGCGTAAAGAGCCGTCGGGTGTTGGACAAGGCGGTCGAAGGCGCACTGCGCGGCGCGGCGCTGTGGGATGAAGTGAAGGACCGCGTGCACGACAGCGCGCTTGGTCTTTCGGGTGGTCAGCAGCAACGTCTGGTCATCGCCCGCGCCATCGCGATCGAGCCCGAAGTGCTGCTGCTCGATGAGCCGGCCTCGGCGCTTGATCCGATTTCGACGCTCAAGATTGAGGAGCTCATTTACGAGCTCAAGCAGCAATACACCATCGTTATCGTCACCCACAACATGCAGCAGGCGGCGCGCGTGTCGGACTTCACTGCCTTCATGTATATGGGCGACCTGATTGAATTCGGCAAGACCAAGACGGTCTTTACTACGCCGCGCCGCAAACAGACCGAAGACTACATCACTGGCCGTTATGGCTGAGCACGAGCCAGGCCGCTAACGGTCCTGGACCTTACGATAATTGCAGCCGCCAGGGTGGCTAACGTCACCCGGGGAGTAAGCCAACGATGACCATGTCGCGCCTCACCCATCACATTTCCCATCAGTTCGACAGGGAACTGGAGGACATCCGTTCCAAGGTGCTGGCGATGGGTGGGCTGGTCGAAGAGCACATCCACAAAGTGCTGGAATGTTTTGCCAAGGGCGACTTCGATGAAGCCGAATACGTGGCCGTCAACGATTTTAAGGTCAACGCCCTGGAAGTCGAAATCGACGACGACTGCACCGAAATTCTGTTACGTCGTCAGCCCGCCGCCACCGATCTGCGTCTGGTGCTGTCGGTCAGCAAGACCATCACCGACCTCGAACGTATCGGCGACGAGGCCGAGAAAATCGCGCGCCTGGTATTGAACCTGCGCGGCTCGGGCGGCATCAGTCCTTATTACCTCGGCATGCTGTCGATGGGCCACCATGTGCGTCGTATGGTGCGTGCAGCACTCGATGCTTTTGCGCGTATGGATTCCGAATCGGCGTTCAAGATTGCGCAGGAAGACCGCGAGATCGACGCCGAAACCGACGCCATCATGCGTTACCTCATCACCTACATGATGGAAGACCCGCGCTCGATCACGCGTGTGCTGGATGCGGTGTTGTCGGTGCGCGCTTTTGAGCGCATTGGCGATCATGCGCGCAACATTTGCGAGAACGTGATTTATCTGGTCGAAGGCAAAGACGTGCGCCACGTCGCCCTGGAACAGGTAGAACAGGAATTACGCCGCGACCCGGATTAGTCGTCTGCCCGGCGCATGTCGGGGTCTCTCTCCCTGTGGGTCAGACTTCAGTCTGACATTCAAACCCCCCCGACT
>CAMCBY010000005.1 GCA_945873015.1 Klebsiella pneumoniae | reverse complement strand
ACGCTCAGTTTGAGACCTACACCCAATTCATTCGTACATTCACGAATCCTCACATGACGATGGTCAGGCCGCCACTGCCACACTCGCTTCGCCCATCGCCACTGCCAGCGCTTCATCGACCCGCTCGATAAACACAAAGCTGAGCTGGTCACGCACTTCAGCGGGCACGTCCTCCAGATCCTTCTGATTCCGTTTCGGCAGCATCACGGTGGTGATGCCGGCGCGCATCGCGGCCAGCACCTTTTCCTTGACGCCCCCTATCGGCAGTACCAGTCCGCGCAGCGAGATTTCGCCGGTCATCGCCACATCGGCACGCACCGCGCTGTTGGTCAGCAACGAGACCAGCGCCAGATACATTGCAACGCCGGCGCTTGGGCCGTCCTTGGGCGTGGCACCGGCCGGCACATGCACGTGGACATCGACCTCGTCGAGTTTGCGACCGAGATGCCCCTTGGCGAGGGTCAGGGCGGCCTGCGCCGATTCCTTCATGACATCGCCGAGCTGGCCGGTCAGAATCAATTTGCCATTGCCGGGCACCTGGCTTGCTTCGATGAACAGGATGTCGCCACCGACCGGTGTCCAGGCTAGACCAGTAGCGACGCCCGGCAGGCCCGCGCGCAGCGCGAGTTCGCTTTCAAAACGCGGTGCGCCGAGATGGGTGGCGATGTCACTGGCGTCGATGTGGATGGCGTCGTTCTCGCCTTCGGCGATACGCATCGCGCAGCCGCGCAACACCGTGCCGATTTCGCGTTCGAGATTGCGCACCCCCGCTTCGCGGGTGTATTCGCCAATCACATGGCGCAGTGCCTCATCGCTGATGCTGAGCTCGACATCGTCAAGCCCATTGGCTTCACGCTGTCGCGCGAGCAGGTAGCGGCGCGCGATTTCAAGTTTTTCTGCCTGGGTATAACCCGGCAGTTGGATAATCTCGAGCCGATCGCGCAGCGCGCCGGGAATGGCGTCGAGCTGATTGGCGGTGGCGATGAACAACACCTGCGACAGGTCGAAATCGACCCCCAGGTAGTTATCGCGGAATTTGTCATTCTGGGCCGGGTCCAGCACCTCCAGCAGTGCGGCCGCCGGGTCGCCGTGGAAGCCGCCGGCACCGAGTTTGTCCACTTCATCGAACAACAACACTGCGCCGCGGCTCGCGGCGCGTTTTAATGCCTGCACGATGTTGCCCGGCATCGCTCCGATGTAGGTACGGCGATGGCCACGAATTTCGGCTTCATCGTGCACACCACCGAGCGCCACGCGCTGAAACGGACGCCCGGTGGCGCGCGCGATGGATTGCCCGAGCGAAGTCTTGCCGACGCCCGGCGGTCCGACGAAACACAGAATAGGGCTGCGTCCATCGGGCTTGAGTTTTTGTACCGCGAGGAACTCGAGGATGCGCCGTTTGACCTTATCGAGGCCGAAATGATCGGCATCGAGGATGGCGCGTGCCGCCGCCAGATCAATCGGTGCTGGTGCCGCCGCTTGCCACGGCAGTTCCGCCAGCAGTTCAAGATAGCTGCGCAGCATCGAGGCTTCGCCGGCATTTTCGCCCATACGTTCCAGACGTTTGAATTCCTTGCGCGCGTGTTTCAAGGTCTCGTCCGGCATGCCGCAGGCGTCCAGTGAGCGCGCGAGAGTTTTCAGCTCCTCGCTGCCGTCTTCGTCCTGGCCGAGTTCTTTCTGAATTTGCCGCAGTTGTTCACGCAGGACATGCTCGCGTTGGCGCTGGTCGAACTGTTTGCGGGTTTTGTCGCCGATCTCTTTGGACAGACGCAATACTTCCAGGCGCGCACTCAAGGCGGACAGCACCCGGTCGAGCCTTGCCGACAGTTCGAAGCTCTCAAGGATGGCCTGTTTTTCTTCGTTGTGGACTTCGAGAAAGCTCGCGATCATGTCGGCCAGCGCACCTGCCGAGCTCATGCCCTGCACCACATCCAGCAGGTCGTCCGGCGTATTGGGCAGCAGTTGGATGGCTTCGCCGGCGTGCTGTTTCAACTGCAACAGGCGTGCTTCGACTTCCGGACTGCGGTCGTCAAGGTCTTCGATGAAACTCACGCGGGCGACCATGAACGGCCAGCCGTCGAGAAACTCCAACACGCGAAAGCGCCGTTCGCCCTGCACCACCAGATGGTGGGCGCCGCCGTGGGACGAGACATAACGCAGGATGCGGCCACAGGTACCGACCCAATGCAGATCGTCGGCGCGCACCTCGCTCATGTCGGCGTCGCGCTGTAACAACAGGCCCACCTGTTGGTTGTTGTGCACCGCGGCCTGTGCCGCCGCGACCGATTGCGCGCGACCAATGGTGACCGGCGAAGCCATGCCGGGGAACAGCACGAGGTTGCGCATCGGCAGCAGAATCAAGGCGTCAGCCGGCAGCGGCTTGATGGGCTGTTCGGCTTGTGTCGGGCAGTTGTCGGGGACGAAGGTGGCGGTTTCGTCCTCGGACAGCGCGTGGTGCGGGATCGGCCAGTACTGCGTCATGGTCTGTTACCTCTGTAGGGCTACGTCTGCCGACGTATGACGGTTCTCATCCGTCATCACGTCGTGACCTGCCGTCTGCCTCACATGGAGGTGAGGAGCGGCCGCTTCAAGGTCGTCGAGTCATCCAACAGGGAAGTTATCGGCACTCACTGGCCGCACAACAGCGCACCGGCGGTGAAAAAAAATCGAAACAAAAACTACGAGGGGCGGATGGTGGGGACTTTACCGGCGAGCGCCAGTCGTCGCGCGCGGCGACGCGCGCTGACCGCCAGCCAGTAACCCAAGGTGCCAAGCAGCGCGCCGCCGAACACCATCCACAGCATGGCGCGACTGCTGCCGGTCGCTGACCATACATGCGCGGTCAGCGATGGCGCGGTCGCCATGGCGACCGACATCGGCAACGCAATCGCGCCCATGGTGCGCGCGAAATGCTCACGTCCCAGCCACTCGATGGGCGCGATGCCGCGCAGGATGGTGGTGATGCCGTGACCGGCGGCGAAGCAGGTGGCGAACAGGTACAACCACAGTGCTTCGTGCGGCGCGAAAATCAGGATCAGCACTGCCAGCGGCGACAGCGATGAGGTGAAGGCACCGAGACGGGCGATCGAAGCATGCCGCGCGAAGGTCACCACCACCATACGCGCAGCGACTTGCATCGGGCCGATCAGCGCGAAGGCGGTGAAAATTACGCTGTCGGGCACGTGCTCGGCGCGCAGCACCGGTACGAACTGAAAAATGAGGCTGGAGGCGGTCAGACTGTAGGAGGTGTACCACAGCGCCAGACCCCAGAACACCGGATTGCGCAGACGGCGGCGCATGATCACCCGCCCGCGCAGTTTGAAGATCGGGTGATGGGTCTGCGCACCGGCGCTGTGCGGCGGCACGAACCACCAGTGCACCGGTGCGCAAAAGAGCAGATTGAGCGCGCCCAGGATCAGCATGGTGGTGCGCCAATCGATGACATTGATGAGGTGGCCGGTGAGTGGCACGAACACCGTGCCCGACAGACCGGTGACCATGGTCACGGCAATGATGCCGCGCCGTGCCTCTTTGCCGAACACCTGGTTGATGACGGCCATCAAGGGTTCCATGAGACAACACGACATACACACACCGAGCGTCAGCCACATCACGAAAAACTGCGGCAAGGTGCGGATGTCGGCCCACACCAGCAGCAACATGCCGCCGCCCAGCGAACCCAGCGTCATGAGCCAGCGTCCGCCGTTGCGATCGAACAGCGAGCCGATCGGATAGGCCATCACGCCGGTCATCAACAGGCCCAGCGTGAGAGCGGTATTCATGGCCGGTGCCGACCAGCCAAGGTCGCGCTGCATGGGGGCGGCGAACAGCGAAAAGCTGTAGTACATGGTGCCCCATGAGGTCATCTGCGCCAGTGCCAGTGGCCACAGCATGACCCACGGCTCATGACGTCGATTCCAGAGTCGGCTCAGCAAGCGGGTATCCGGCGGCGGGGTGGCATGGTCATGAGCCGGGCATTATGTTGGATTGCCTGCCGCGCAGGAATGGTCGCAATGCGCTCGGTCGCGCGCCGCGCTGCCGGTCCGCACCACGGCCGCGTTACCATGGCTCTTCAAGGAACGTCATGACTCCATCTGCTGCACCACGTACTGCACTTGTGACGGGCGCCTCGGCCGGCATTGGTCAGGCCTTCTGTCGCCAACTTGCGGCGCAGGGCTACGACATCGTCGCTGTCGCACGTCGCACCGAGAGATTGACGGCCCTCGCCGAGGAGCTTGCGCGCTTGCACCAGGTGCGGGTGACCACACTCACCATCGATTTGTCCGCCGCCGATGCCATCGGCGAGTTGCTCGGCGCGGTGCGCAATATCGACATCGAGGTGTTAATCAACAATGCCGGCTATGGCGTGCCGGGTCGTTATACCTCAAGCCCATGGTCAGTCCACGCGCGCTTTCACAGCGTGATGACAACCGCAGTTGCTGAGCTCACTTACCAACTGGTCGGACCGATGTGCGCGCGCGGGCGCGGCACGATTATCAACGTTGCCTCGCTGGCCGGCCTGTTGCCGGGCAGTGCCGGCCACACGCTCTACGCCGCAAGCAAGGCCTGGATGATCCGTTTCAGCGAATCGCTTGCGCTCGAATGCGCGGCCGACGGGGTGCAGGTGTGCGCACTGTGTCCGGGGTTTACCTATTCAGAATTTCACGACGTGACCGGCACACGCGCGCAGGTGGCGGCGCTGCCGAAGTGGCTGTGGATGAGCGCCGAACGTGTTGCGGCCGAAGGTCTCGGCGCGGCTGCGGCCGGGCGTCTTGTATTTATCCCCGGTCGCATCAATCGGCTCATCGCGGCCGTGAACGACTATCTGCCGCGGCGTTTCAGCCAGGCGGTTTCACGGCGCGAATCGCGCCGCTTTCGCAATCTGCGTTGAGGAGAACAGGTTTGAATAGTTCATCATCATCGTCCGCGGCGTGGCACCAACAACTGTCGCCCGTGGTCGCTGCGCTGAACCGCGCTAAACGCGTTGCGATCCTGAGCGGAGCAGGCATGTCGGCCGACTCCGGTCTGCCCACTTATCGCGGCATCAATGGCCTGTATAACGATATTGAAATCGAGCAGAACATGCCGATTGAGGAAATCCTGCACGCCTACACGCTGGCGCGTCATCCGGCCTTGACCTGGAAATATATCGCGCAGATAGACCAGGCTTGTCGTGCCGCCGGCCCCAACTATGGCCATCGAGTGCTGGCCGGGTGGGACAAGCGCTTCGAAGTGTGGGTGATGACGCAGAATGTCGATGGCTTTCATCGCGCCGCCGGCAGTCGCAATGTCATCGAACTGCACGGCAATCTGTCGCGCCTTTATTGCTGCGCCTGCCGTGCTGAGTTCGACAATCTCGAATTCGATCTCAGTGCCTTGCCGCCGCGTTGTATCCATTGCGACGGATTGGTGCGTCCCGATGTGGTGCTGTTCGGTGAGCGGCTGCCACAGAGCGCGGTGAACCATTATGAACGCGAGCTGGCGCGCGGCTTCGACGTCATGATCGCCATCGGCACCACCGCCGCCTTCCCTTATATCGCCGAACCGATGTTGAACGCAGGCGCGCGTGGCTGCGTGACGGTCGAGATCAATCCGGACAGCACGGCGCTTTCCAATGAGGTCAGCCATCACATTGCCGGCCCTGCGCGCGAGGTTTTGCAGGCCTTGGATACACGACTTTCACAGGGCTGACAGGGGGTTTCACGCAAAGACCTTGCGCCTGGGTCGGACGGGACCGTGATCTCAACCAAAAAAATGGCGATTTTCTCGGATAAATTGGCCAAAAACTCGTTTCAAGGGCTTCCCTTTTCGGCCGCGGTGATTATAGTAGCCCGGTCGATTTTGACCTGTCGCACGAAAGCGTCGTTAGCCTGACGAGAGCGTGCGGTCGAGTCCGTGCCCGGCGCCGCATCCATGCCCGCGTCGTTGCACTCCCGCTCGCCACCGCAGGGACGATAGACCAGAACGAAAGTTGCGACGACTAAATCAAGAATCCAGCCACTTCAATACGCTGCCACCTTACAAGGGAGACATCATGAGCAAAGCCAAGACCAGTGCGATCAAGGAAAAACAAACCAAGTCGCAGATCATTGCTGCGCTGGCCGACGATACCGGCCTGACCAAGAAGCAAGTCCAGTCTGTGCTGTCGGCTACCAAAGCCCTGGCGGCACGCCATCTGATCAAGAACGGCTCTGGCGAATTCGCAGTGCCGGAAATCGGCATCAAGCTGCGTCGTGTGCAGAAGGCCGCGCGTAAAGCCGGCATGGCACGCAACCCCTTCACTGGCGAGATGGTGAAGGTCGACGCTCGTCCGGCCAGCCTGTCGGTGCGCGCTGCGGCGATGAAGGCCATCAAGGACGTCGTCGCTTAAAGAACACATGCCGCGCAGCTTAGGCTGCGCCAGTGCGTGTGAGTGTTCAGACACCGCCGGCATTGCCGGCGGTGTCTTTCCAGCAGGTCGGTATTCCGACCTGGCGACCCGCCTCGGCGGTGTCGCGTAACAACTGGTACAGGGTGCCCTGCCACTTCTCGGTGAAAGGGTGAAACGGGAAATCGGTGCGCACAGCCGCGATGCTGCTGCAATGCCGATACTGCCCCCGCAACGGTAGACGAGTGATGCCGCTCCACAAAGTCACTGTGTTTCGACACGGGAAGACGGAGCATGCAACGCGCACAAAAGCGCGTAACTCGTAAGTCCGGAGACCGGCCCTGTGCTGTTAAGTCGATGTCCCTTGCGGGGCGTCGCACCAACCGAATCGCGGTGGGCCGATCGGGACGCAGGCGCAGATACGCCTTCGCTCGTCATTGTTCCCAGTGCGTTTCACAGCACTGATCAGGCCCGGGGATGGGCTGGTCTGGGAGATGATGATGCGTCATTCCATTCTTTGCGCCGCTCTGGCGCTGCCCCTCGTTGTGCAAGCCGATTCTTCTGACTATCTCGACACCGTGCTGGTGTCGGGCTCACGCACGCCGAGCACCCTCGGCAAGGTCGGTTCGGCAGTGACGGTCATCGACCGTTCGACTTTTGATTTTCGTCAGGCAGCCTTCGCCGTTGACCTGCTGCGGCATGTGCCGGGCATCACTATCAGCAACGCCGGCGGTGTCGGCAAACAGACCCAGTTGCGTATGCGTGGTGCCGAAGGCAACCACGTGATGGTGATGATCGATGGCGTTGAGGCCAACGATCTGGCGGGCAATGACGAGTTTGAATTCGGCAATCTCAGCAGCGCTGACATCGAACGTATCGAAGTAGTGCGCGGCCCGCAAAGTTCGTTGTGGGGCTCCGATGCGCTGGCCGGTGTCATCAATATCATCACCCGCCAGCACGATGGTCCTTTTCAATCCGAGGTCGGTATGGAAGGCGGATCCTTCGGCACCAACCAACAGCGTGCGAGTGTGGGGCTGCGCGCCGGTCGCGGCCGCGTGCGGGTGGGCGTCAATCGCACCAGCACCGCGGGTGCCAATATTGCCCGGCAAGGACATGAAGATGATGGTTACCACTCGACCACCGCCAATCTGAACGGCGCTCTGCAAGTCAACGAAGCGCTCGAACTGTCGCTGACTGCGCGTAATGTCGACAGTCACAATCAGGTCGACAGCGAACTTATTACTGGTTTGCCGGTAGATACCCCTGGACGCGCCAAGACCGCGCAGCGTTATGTCGGCAGTCATGCCAAGCTCGCACTGCTCGATGGACACTGGCTGCAGCAGGTCGATGGCAACTGGACCTCGACCAGCAGCGATAACGAAGACATCGCCGTGTTCCAGGACAGCTCGACCGATGCCGACCGCTATGAGTTCACCTACCAGAGCACGGCGCTGTTTGCGGTCGAGCAGGTGGTGCCGTCCAAACACAGCGTGACGGTGGCGGTCGATCACGAGCGTGATGAATTCGTGCAGCGCGGACCGGCGTCTGCTTTTGGAGATCCGAACCAGAGCCAGCATATGGATGCCACGGGTCTGGTCGGTGAATATCGGGTCGATTTGCCCAAAGATGTCGGACTGTCGGGCAGTGTGCGTCACGATTTCAACAGCGACTTCCGTAACGTCACCACCTACCGCGTTGCGGCTGCGTGGCATTACGCGCCGACCGCCACCGCATTCAACCTGGCCTATGGCACGGGTCAGAAGGCGCCGACTTTCATCGAACGTTTCGGCTTTTCCTCGGGTGGCCAGTTCGGGCCGAGTTTCATTGGCAACAGCGGACTCAAACCCGAACATTCACGCGGCTGGGAAATTGGTGTCTCGCAGCCCCTGTGGCAGGAACGCCTGCGTCTCAACGCCACCTATTTCAACGAGCGCCTGGAAGATGAGATCTTCGGCTTTCTGGTTGATGCGAGCGGTGCCACCGCTACCGCCGTCAATCAGGATGGCACCAGTCGCCGCGACGGTGTGGAGCTGTCGTTTAACGCGCGCCTGCCCTATGGTTTTCGACTCGGCGGCGGTTATACCTATCTCGATGCATCGGAACTCGACCGCGTGACGGGCCTGCGCAAGGATGAAGTGCGTCGGCCACGCCATCAGGTCAACGGTACCCTCGACTGGACGGGTTTGAACGACCGCCTGCGCGCCAGCGCCTACTTCACCCACAGCGGGCGTCAGGAGGATCTCGGTTTTTTTGCACCGACCTTCCAGCAGCGGCGCGTCAACCTGGACAGCTTCATCACACTCGGCACCACCGTCAGCTATGACCTTACCCACGCGCTGCAAGTGCACGCACGGGTCGAAAACATACTCGACGACCGCCGCGAAGAAGTGCTGGGTTACCGGGTGCCAGGCATCGGCGTATACGCCGGTTTGAAGTTCGCCTTCGACACGCTCTGAAGATCTTCCGTGGGTCAGACTTCAGTCTGACCCACAGTGACTTCGACCCTGCCGCCACCGCTGGTTTGCTTTTCCCGACCTCGATGCCGAAGATAGCCCCATCTTCACGCCTCGAGGTCGTCTTCGCATGCGCATCATCGTGGTCGGCGCGGGCCTGCTCGGTCTGACAACCGCCTACTTTCTCAACCGTCACGGCGTTGAAGTCGAAGTGATCGAGCGTCAGGCCGGCCCGGGGCTGGAAACCAGTTTCGCCAACGGTGGCATGTTGCACGCGAGTCAGGCCAATCCCTGGAACGAACCGGGCGTGTTGTGGCAGGCGTTGCGTATGCTCGGGCGCGAGGATGCGGCGTTGTTGATTCGGCCACGCGCTCTGCCGCGCATGCTCGGCTGGTCGTGGCAGTTCCTGCGCAACTCGTCGCTGCCGCGCTATCTGGTCAACGTCGAGAAGAACGCGCGTCTCGCTGATTATTCCTTGACGGTACTGGCCGAACACCTCGCGCCGCTCGCGCTGCCGTTCGCGCGTGCCGATCACGGCACGCTCAAGATTCACCGTAGCCAGGCTGAGCTCGACACCGCCGCGCATTTTGCCGAACGATGTCGCGCCTTCGATATTCGTTACACCGTGTTGTCGGCAAGCGAGGTCGCCGCGCTCGAGCCAGCCCTCGCGCCGATTGCGGCCGAGCTTGCCGGTGGCATTCATTTTCCCGACGATGTGTCGGGCGACGCGCAACGCTTCTGTCGAGCCCTCGCTGAGCATTGCGCGGAACGAGGTGTGCATTTCCGTTACGAGGCCCACGTCGAACAACTGTTGATCAGCGCTGGCGCGGTGCACGGCATGATGGTCGATGGCGAGGCGCTGCACGCCGAGGCGGTGGTGCTCGCTGCCGCCAGCTATACCCCTGCACTGGCGGCGACTGCCGGCCTCAAGGTGCCGGTGCAGCCAGTCAAAGGTTATTCCCTGACCTTGCCGATGGCCGGGTGGGGAGTGCAGCCGCAGGTGCCGGTGATCGATGAGCATTTCCATGCCGCCGCCTGTCCGCTGGGCCAGCAACTGCGGGTGGCGGGCACCGCCGAGTTTGCCGGCTTCGATACCGCCCTCACCCAGAGTCGTATTCGCAATCTCTACGACCTCATCGAGCGCATCTATCCAGAACAAGCGCGTACGATAGACCGCCGTAGCTGTGTTGAGTGGACCGGTCTGCGTCCGATGACGCCCGATGGCGTCGGCATCATGGGACGTACCGGTGTGAAGGGGCTATATCTGAATACCGGACACGGGCATCTTGGTTGGACCATGGCGCCCGGCGCTGGCAAATTGGTCGCTGACGACATCGTGCTCAACAACACCGAACTGGCCCGTGACGACTACGCGCTCGCGCGTTTCGTCTCCTGAACAAGCCTGCATGGGCGGGGAGACCAAGGTGGACAATTGCTCAAACGGTCGCGAAAGCGGGCTTTGCATCAACTCTGCTCTGGCCCGGCGCAGTGTAGGGCGGCCGCGCGGGCCGATGGCCGGCGGCGCGGCGAGTGAACGCACATGATTCGCCTGTCGCAATATCATTGCTGGCGTTGCGGCGAGCAACTGGCCGAAGACAGTTTGCCTATCAGGCGCGCGGAACTGTGCCCGGCGTGTAATGCCGATCTCCACGCATGCAAGATGTGTGGGTTCTACAACACGGCGGTGGCTGACGCTTGTGAGGAAACCATCGCAACTGCGGTCGGCAACAAGGAACGCGCCAATTATTGCGATTATTTCAAGCCGTCGCCGCTTGCTTTCCGCGGTGCGGCCGACGATGCGGCGGCGCGCGCCCGCGCCGAACTCGACGCCTTGTTCGGTGGTGGTGCCAGTGCGGCGCCCAGCACCGATGCGACGCGGAATCAGACTGAACTCGAACGGCTGTTCGGCCTGAAGAAGGACTGACATGTATAGCGGTGGCGCTGGCGGGGCAGACTTGTTAGTTTTTCCGGCGCGACCAAATTCGACAAACAAGCAGGGGGAGTTATGGCGAAATACAAACTTGAAACGCTGGCCGACGGGTTCATCTTTCTCGAAGGCCCGCGCTGGCATGACGGCCAGTTGTGGTTGTCCGACATGCGCGGGGAGACCGTCTATACCTTGAGCGAAGCGGGTAAGCGCAGCAAGGTCGCTTCCTTCCCGAAGCACCCCTCAGGCATCAACTTTTTGCCTGACGGTCGTGTTGTGATCGTGTCCATGCAGGACCGTAAGCTCATGCAGGTAGACCCTGACGGCAAGCTCAGCGAATACGCCGATCTTTCCTCGATGGTGTCCTATGACATCAATGACACGGTCTGCGATGCGAGCGGCAATATCTACGTCGGCAATTTCGGTTACGACCTGCTGGCGGGTGAAGCACCCAAGCCCGCAGAGCTGATCATGGTCTCGATGTCCGGACAAAAAAAGGTCGTCGCCAGCAGTCTCGAATTTCCTAACGGTGCGGTCATCACACCCGATGGCCGTACCCTCATCATCGCCGAGACCTTCGGCCACAAGCTGACCGCGTTTGACCGTGCCCCTGACGGCATACTGTCCAACCGTCGCGTGTGGGCACAGCTTGGCGAGCGTACGCCAGACGGCATCTGCCTCGACGCCGAAGGAGCGGTATGGGTGTCGTCGTTTGTCACCAGCGAGTTCGTGCGCGTGCTGCCCGATGGCACTATCGGTGACATCATCACAACGCCGGGCAAACGTGCGGTCGCGTGCAATCTTGGCGGTGCCGATGGGCGCACTTTCTTCGGCCTGACCTTCGCCGGCGAACTGGCCGATCTCGGTTCAGGTAAAGCCCTGGCTGCGGTCGAAGTGTGCCGGGTGGAGGTCGCCGCCGCCGGTTCACCGTAACGCGGTGTCCTGAATGTGCGGATTTATTCGCACATTCAGGTCGGCCCTAATCGACGGTGCGAATAAATTCGCACCTACAGAGAGCGGTGATCGGGTGTGCTCTCTTTGTACCAGCGATAAGCTGCCACGGCCTTGCGGCCGTCGGCGTTGAAATGCAGGCTCGCACATAACGCGCGTACGGCTTCCAGAGCGGCGTCATCGATGTGACGCGGATGGGGCGACTGCCCGGCGTCGTCCCGAATTTCACTGACCGTGATCTCGAGCAGGCCACCTTCGGTGTCGGGCGTGTGTACGAAACCTATCTCGATGCGTCCGTTGTCGAGGTGTGCAAGTTTTTCCTCGAGTTGGTGGTAATAGTTCGTGAAGCCGTCCTGATCGCACTTCAGGCTGGCGTCGAGGCCAAGCAGGCCCTGTTCGAGCGCGCGCGCAAACAGCGCCGAAACCACCAGATAAATCTCGTCGTTGCGCTGCCCGAAACCCTGAATGGCATCCATCACCGCACCCAGCACCGGAATCGGGTCGGTGCTGCGCAACGCGTCGTGGGCGAGCGCCACACAACATTGCCAATGGGTGGCAGTGCGATGCACGTCCATCGGCGCGTTACGGTCGCGCAAGGGCAGCATTGACTCGCGCTCGAAGCGCACGTTGAGCATCGAGACGTCGTCCTGCTGGGGGGTGCCGCCGGTATGGCTGAGCAGGGCCGCGTGCACCGCTTCGACTGCCTCGACTCCGGCGCCGGCAAGGGCCAGTTTGACGCGCGCCGTGCCGAACATGCTGCCACCGGCATCCACTGCCTCAATAACTCCATCTGAATAACAGAACAGCGCATCGCCTTCGTGTAACTGACGGCGCGTTGTCGTGGCATCAAACTCGTCGGCCGGCAATACGCCGAGCGGCAGCTTGGTCGAACGAAACCCCTTCTGCAGCGCTCCCTCGGCATTGCGCACCAGCAGCTCAGGCATGCCGCCATTCCACACCGAAACGGTGCCGCTGTCGGGGTAGATCTCAATCAGCGCCGCGGACAGAAAACGATCGCGCGGCAACAGTTGGCGAACCTTGCGGTTAAGTTCGGTGGCGATCCTCTCAATGGCATGGCCACGGGCCACCATCGCACAGAAAACGCCATGCACCACCTGCACGCCAATGGCCGCCGGCAGGCCGTGGCCGGTGAAATCACCGAACAGAAAACACTGGGCGCCAGCGGGGCTGCGACCGCCGATGATGACATCACCATTCAGTGTGTCCATCGGCTGCAGATGATAGGAAACATTGGGCAGCGCCAGCGTTTTTTCACTGCCGAGGTTGTCGATGATGGTTTTTGCAATTTCCATATCGCGCTGCATGTCGGTCTGGTGGCGCGCGAGCTGGTCACGTTGCAGCGACAGCACGCGGTGGAGGTCGCGGGTGCGCAGCGCGGCGACGACTTTGGCGTGCAATCGCGTGGTACTGACCGGTTTGACCATCACATCGTCGCCACCGGCGGCGAAACACTTCAACAAGTCCTGTTCGTCGCGGAGTCCGGTGATGAAGATGAAGGGAATGTAGGCGTCGGGATAGCGCGCACGCAGCGCTGTACATAGCACATACCCATCGGCACCCGGCAGGCGCACATCACTGAACACGATGTCGGCCTGGCAGTGGGCGGCCAGCAGGACCGCGTCCTCAGCGGTCGAGGCCACTTCGACGGTAAAGCCGGCATCAAGCAGCATGCGCTGCACCAGATATTGATCAAGCTCACTGTCATCGACCACCAGCGCAAGAAGGTCGTCACCGAGCCCGTGGCCATGACTGGTGGAGTTGCTGGTAACGAGTGCGGTTCCTGGTCGAGACATCTTTCAGGCAGCAATTAAGGCCGCGGGCACAGGGCCGGCCGCTCAGTCAATGGTGAACAGCTGATCGAAATTGGCGACCGCAAGAATGTCGCGAATGACCGGTTGCGCGTTGCTCAGGCGTACTGCCTGGCGCTTGCCGCCGGCGTGCTCACGCAGTTGCAGCAGCATGCCCAATGCGGCGCTGTCCATGTAGGTGGTGCCGCGCAGGTCGAGCACATAATTGCCGAACCGTTTGCCTGCCGCTTCATAGGCCTGGCGCAGATCGCGATGGACATTGAAGTCGAAACGGTCCTGAACGCGAATCGTGAGGGTCTGGCCGTCGCCAGAGGTCTGGGTGCTGATGCTCATGTTGAGACTCCGGTGCCGATGTGCAGAAATTCCCGGCCTCGCCGCGAGCGGCTGCCGGGTGGTGTTCAAAAAAGTTCGATGTCGCCCTCGACCATCGTGGCCTGATGGGCGGGCTTGCGCGGTTGCATTTCGCGCAGCGCATCGGCCGCTATACGCAACTGGTTGAGACTCGCTTCAATCGCGTGGCTGGACCATTGTGCGACCCCGGTCTCGACCAATTGCTCGAGTCGGCCGAGTTCCTTCTCGCCGTGTTCAGCCACCTGCCGCACGATGTCTTCGAACTGCAGGGCGCGAATTGCGCTGTTGGAACGATCGGCAATCTGCGCGGTGAGTCCGGCGGTCTGGCCTATCAGGTCATTCAACGATGACTCGAGTGAGGACAGATGTTTCATCATGCCGTCGATGCTGGACTTGTGCGTCAACAGCATGCTCATGTCCATCGACGCTGAATCTCCGACCAGCTTGCGAGTCGACTGCATGGTTAACTGCGCTTTTTCGACCTGCGAACGAATCTGTTCGTTGAAGTGCGCGGAATTGAGCGACAGTTTGCGCACTTCGTCGGCGACCACCGCAAAACCGCGACCAGCCTCACCGGCGCGGGCGGCCTCGATGGCGGCATTCAAGGCCAGCAGGTTGGTCTGGTCGGCAATACCTTTGACATCGCCAAGCAGCTCGAATACCTGCGTCATCTGGGTGTTCATGGTGTCAATCATGTTGACGATGTCCATGCCGCGTTTGCTGGCGACAATGGCGTTGTCAACGAAACCTTGTAATACCACCGAGGTGTCGCGCACAAACTTGCCGATGGTGACGTTATCGTCCGGGTCGTCGCCTTGATTGGACGCTGGCGAACCGTTGGCAAGGGTACGCACCGCCTCGTCCATCAAGGCTTTCTGGGTCTGGGCGTCGGCATGGAAGCCGTCAAATGACTGACCTAGTTCGGCGACCGCATCGCGAATCAACTCGCGTATTTGCACCATGTCGCCCTGTAACTGACGGATGGTGTGGGTCGACGCGCCGTGCAGCAGCTCGACCCGTTCGGCATCGTGCGCTTCCTCCGCGGGCACGGCATCGTCGCTGACGGTGCTGGCTATGAGCGCCTGGCGCGCACGTTGTCCATGCCATGCCCACACCGCCGCCACCGTGAACAGGCACAGGAGGGCGACAGCCGGCTGACCGAAGACCATCGTAAAAATGGCCGCGGCGACGGTGACGAGTCCGGGAATGATTGGGTAGGAGTCATTCATGCGTTGGTTGCTCGCGGGCGTTTTTTATCTATCGCCGAGTACATCGGAAACAGCGAATTTTTCTTTAAGGGTTTGCGCTCTGTCTCACGCAAATCGTCAACTACGAATCAGACGTGAGGCGAGGTCGGCCACTTTGTCCAATGGCACCACATGGTCGGCTGCACCGAGCTTGACCGCTTCGCCGGGCATGCCCCACACCACACTCGACGCTTCGTCCTGGCAAATGGTTCTGGCGCCGGCGTTTTTCATGTTGAGCATGCCTTTGGCGCCATCCGCGCCCATGCCGGTCAGCAGCACGCCGACCGCGTTAGGGCCAAGGTTGTGCGCCACCGAGTCGAACAGCACGTCTACCGATGGCCGGTGACGATTGACTGGCGCGGTATCGTGCAGCCGGCAGCGGAAACGCGCGCCGCTGCGCTCGACCGTCAGGTGCCGGTGGCCAGGAGCGATGTAGGCATGGCCCTGCAGGATAGGTTGGCCGTCTTCGGCATGACACACGCGCATCGGGCTCGACTTATCCATGCGTGCCGCAAAAGGCGCACTGAAGGCCTCAGGAATGTGCTGGGTAATGACAATCGCCGGGCTGTCATGCGCCATGTGTTCGAGCACTTCACGGATCGCTTCGGTGCCACCGGTGGAGGCGCCTATGGCAATCAGCTTGTGCGTAAGGTCTAGTTTCGCAACGGGCGTAGTGACCGATGGCGGTGCTTTGTTGCTGACGCGGTTCGGATCGTAGGGACGTACCCGTGCGCGCGCTGCGGCTTTGACCTTGGCGATGATCTCGCCCGCGTAATCTTCCAGTTGGTGAGACAAATCGACCTTGGGTTTGGTGACAAAATCGACTGCGCCAATCTCAAGTGCCTGAAAAGTGATATCGGCGCCTTTCTCGGTGAGCGATGACACCATCACCACCGGCATCGGCCGCAGGCGCATGAGATTGGAAAGAAAGGTCACGCCGTCCATGCGTGGCATTTCCACATCGAGTGTCAGCACATCGGGGTTGAGTTGTTTGATCATGTCCCGCGCCATGAGCGGGTCGTGGGCGGTACCCACCACCTCGATGCCCGGATCGGACGCCAGCATCTGACTCATGACCTTGCGCACCAGGGCGGAGTCATCGACCACTAGCACCCGTATCGGTGTAGCTCGCATATCCATAGTCTGTTTCCCCTAGAACAGCTCGACGTCGCCGCTCGCCGGTTTACGTTCGATATCGGTGCGATAGCTGCCTTCCTGAGCGATAACACCCCAGCTCTCGGTCGAAGCCAGTGGTTTGACCTGCGCGGCGCCGGTCAGCGGATGGAAGCGCACCTGGCGGCCGAAACGGCCGCCGACGTCCTCGCCAATGATTTGAATGCTCTCGTTGGTGAGGTATTCGCGTACGAATTGAATATTGCGGTCGCCGATATTGGTCGCTATCGACAGCACATGCCCACCGCCGACGATTTTGGCCTTGAGTCGTTCGCGCCGCCCGCCCGCCTTGAGAATGGCGTTAATCAGATGTTCCATCGCGAACGAGCCGTAACGCGCCGCGTCGTTGCCACCGGTCGCGAGGTTGGCGGCCGCCACGCGGCCGTCGCCGGCATCCGGCAACATAAAATGGTTCATGCCTCCGAACTTGATCAGAGGGTCCCACAGACACGCCGAGACACACGAGCCGAGGGTGGTGGTGATGTACTCACCTTCACCGGTCGCGTAATACTCTCCTGGCAGTATCTTCGCCACGACTGCACCGAGCTTGGCGTCCGAGGATTTGCGGATGTGCGCAAACTCAGCCGCCAGTTGCGCCTGTATGCGGCGCTCAACCGCATGGGGACTGCTGCTCATGCGACCCCCGTCTGGCGGTAGGTGGTGCGACCGATGAGATCGAAACGCGTGCAGGTGCCGAACATCGTCTCCGAATGGCCGATAAACAGAAAACCATGCCGCGCAAGCACGTCAGCGTAGCGGCTGAACAGCCGGCCCTGGGTCTCCTTGTCGAAATAGATCACGACATTGCGGCAGAAGATCACATCGAAGGGCCCTTTGAACGGCCATGCTTCCATGAGGTTCAGCGGTGCAAAACGGATCATGTTGCGCACTTCGTCCTTGAGTCGCAGATTGTCCGGCCCACCACCGGCAGAGGTGAAGAAGCGTTTCAGACGTGCTTCACTGACACCCTGCTGACGGTTGGCGGGATAGATGCCGGCGGCAGCGGTTGCGACCACGTTTGAATCGATATCGGTGGCGAGAATCTTGACGTCCCAGCCCTGGGTATTGCCGAGCGCTTCGAGCAGCGTCATGGCAATGCTGTAGGGCTCTTCGCCAGTTGAACAACCGGCCGACCATACCCGAATGCGGCGACTGGCCGCATTGGTCTTCAGCAGCAGCGGTACCACCTGTTGCGCGAGGCACTCAAAATGATGGTTCTCGCGAAAGAACGAAGTCAGGTTGGTGGTGATGGCGTTGATGAAGTTTTCTATCTCATCGCTGCCTTCATCGCGCACCAGATCACAATACTCGTCAAAACCTGCCAGGTTCATCGCGCGGATGCGCCGCGCGAGACGCCCGTAGACCAACTGGCGTTTGGTATCGTTGAGACTGATGCCGGCATATTTTCCGACCAATTTGCGCAGTAGTTCGAAGTGCGCGTCGTTAAACGCATATTCCTGCGGACCTTCGACAACCTTAGCCGCCGCTTGCAACGTCATGACAGATTCCTGTGTGCGGATGACGGCCACGAATACGCGTGCCGCCCATCGAATTCCTGTTGATTTCCCGGGTTCTCGCCGGCGCGGTCGCCTGCGCAGGCAGTTCGGCCGAGAGCAGACGATTCCCAATCCGGGTTAGCGGCCGGCGAAACATTTCCTTGTGACTTTGTGGTTTTTTCTCGCGCTCAAACTTCGATTCCTGCGCGGCATACAAGGGGCGCTGGCGTCGCGACGACCTACAAATCGCGGGTGCTGTGTTGAGGCAGTCGCGCGCCTGGTGTTAGGTCAAGCGAGTCCCAGCGGCGCGGCGTAACCAGACACCTGTACTGCGCTAGAGAAAGCCGCTGAAGGCGTGCGAATCTCAAAACCACGCGACAGGCTTGCGCAATTGCGTCGCAGTGCGACCAGATACTGCAGCGCGGCGGCGTCGATGAATTCGACTACGCTCGCGTCGCACACCAGTGCGTCGCCCGCAGCGGCCAGCAAGGCATCGCATTCCTGTTTAAAATCGGCCACGTCGGCAATACGCAATGTCGAGCGCAGGCTGACCATGCTTGTCTCACCGTTTCCCGCTCCGAGTGTATCCACGCTCATGTCTTTACCTCATGCCTGCTGTGACCGACTGATTCCATATCCGCGCAACTGCCTGTGTCGGGCTTAGAACTCTTCCCACATGTCCTCACCTCCGGCGACCTTCGCGGAGACACTGGCGGTTTGTTTGATAGTGGGAGAGGACGCGGTTTCTTTGCTCCACGGCCGGCTGCTGGTGCGCCGTTCGCGCGGGAGTGCGGACAGCGAAGGCGCATCTTCACTGATGTTGAAAAACTGCATAAGCTCTATCAGGGCGCGCGACTCCTCGTCCATCGATTCGCTGGCCGCCGCCGCTTCTTCGACCAGCGCGGCATTCTGCTGCGTCATCTGATCCATCTGCGAGACCGCCGTATTGACTTGCCCTATGCCGGTCGACTGTTCCGCAGACGCGACGGCGATTTCGGCAATGATGTCGCTGACCTTCTTGACCGAACTGACAATCTCACCGAGCGTGGCGCCCGATTCATCGACCAGTTTCGAGCCTTCGGCAACCTTCTGCACCGAATCGTTGATAAGGGTCTTGATTTCTTTGGCGGCTGACGCGCTGCGTTGCGCGAGATTACGCACCTCCGCCGCCACCACGGCAAAGCCCCGGCCCTGTTCGCCGGCACGCGCCGCTTCGACCGCCGCATTCAGCGCGAGCAAATTGGTCTGAAAGGCGATTTCGTCAATGACGCCGATAATGTCGGCAATCTGTCGGCTCGATTGGTTGATGGCGCTCATCGCCTCTACCGCACGGCTGACCACCGCACCACCGGCTGCGGCCTGTTCACGCGCGGCGGCGGCGAGCTGATTGGCCTGCCGCGAGTTGTCGGCGTTCTGCTGCACGGTGGAAGTCATCTGCTCCATGCTGGCAGCGGTTTCTTCCAGCGATGAGGCCTGCTCCTCAGTACGGGCCGAGAGTTCGGTATTGCCCTTGGATACTTCGCTGGTCGCGGTGTTGATGCTGAGGGCGCCGTTACGAATCTTGGAGACGATGTCGCGCAACTGTGCAATGGAACCGTTGACGGCGTCTTTTAATGTCGCGAACTCGCCGCTGTGCTCACCCTCGATGCGATAAGTCAGATTGCCGTCCTTGACCCGCGCCATGACCTCGGTGGTCTGGCGCAGAATTTCCGCGACCTCGAGTTCATAAAGCTTTTGCGGAGTCACATCGGTCGCGACTTTGACTATCTTGGACACTCGGCCCATCTCATCTTTGACCGGCGCATAGGTGGCCTGGATAAAGACTTCTTTGCCGCTCTTTGCAATACGCTTGAACTGGGCGGTCTGCGCTTTGCCGTCGTTCAAACTCGCCCAGAACTGGCGATATTCATCGGCGCGGGCAAACTCGGCTTCGACAAACATGCGGTGGTGTTTTCCGACTATCTCTTCGGAGCGATACCCCATGAGTGTGCAGAAATTGCTATTGGCTGACATGACATGGCCGCCGAGGTCAAATTCTATGTAGCCAAAGGATTCGTCGATCGCACCGATGACGCCACGCGCGTTCTGTCGTTCGATTTCCTGCTCGGTGATGTCGTAACGTACGCCGAGATACTTTTTGGGTTTGCCGTTCTCGCCCATGATCGGGGCGATCACGGCATCAACGTAATAGGGCGTGCCGTCCTTGGCGCGATTTTTGACGATGCCGCGGAAAATCTGGCCGTGGCCTATGGTGTTCCACATCTCCTTGAACACCGCCTTCGGCATGTCGGGATGACGGGTCGTATTGTGACCATGGCCTATCAGTTCCTCACGGCTGTACTTTGAAACTGCGATGAATTTGTCGTTGCAGTTGAGAATGTCGCCTTTTTTGTCCGCCTCCGAGACGATGCTGGTGACATTCATGATGTCGGTCCGCACCTTGAGTTCGGTGGCGAGGTCCTGCAACTCATGGCGCAGGGCGGTCACATCGAAGGCCATGCTGATCACATGCGAAGGCTGGCCGTCGGCATCAGCGACCGTGATGCTGGACAGGCGCAGCCAACGGATCTCTCCGCTGTGGCTCTTGAACTGATAGTCGCCGCTCGCAGATCCGTTCTGTTTGAGTGCGCGCCAGTCGCGGTCAAAGGCGGCCAAGGATTCGCTGTCGTCGGCCAGCAGTGCGGGCAGGGCTTGCCCTTGCAACTGCTCGGCCGAATAGTCCAGCAAGGCGCAAAATGGCAGGTTCGCTGACACCAGCTTGCCGCCCAGATTGCTTTCGATACAGGCCTGGGCGGCATGCAGTGCATCGCGCTCGGCCTTGAGGGTGGCGAGTTCGGCGCGCAATGCCAGCGTTTGTTCGTCGCTGGCGGAGGCGGTTTTTTTTCTTCCAAACATGACTTGCGTTCTCCAGTTGAGTGGCACTGCACGTGCGTGGACGGCGAATGCGAATTTCTTCGACCGTCCTGGTCACAGTGCAGCGCCGGCCTCGGCCGGCTGCCGCCATTAATGCACTGCGGCGGGTACTTCCAGTTCTTCAGCACTCACCAGTCGATCGATGTCGAGCAGAATGACCATCTTCTCGTCGACGGTGGCCAAGGCCCGGATAAAGTCGGTATGCACGTGGGCACCAAAGTCAGGTGCTGCACGGAACTGCTCGGCAGAGACGTTGTAGACGTCGGATACGGCATCGACCACGAAGCCGATGGTGCGCTCGGCACCTTCGTTATGAACCTTCAAAACAATCACCACGGTGGTGGCGGTGTATTCGATGGCGGGCATCGCAAAACGTGAGCGCAGGTCGATGATCGGCACAATCGCGCCGCGCAGATTCATCACGCCGCGAATGTAGTCCGGGGTGTTGGGAATCTTGGTGGTCGGGATCCAGCCCTTGATTTCCTGCACGCGCAGGATATCGACCCCATATTCTTCGCCATTCAACATGAAGGTCAGATACTGTTCGGCATCAGCGCCGCCGCTGCCGAGACCTAAATCACTGGTCTGTTTGGTGGTATTAGCTTCCATCCGGGACTCCTAAGCAGCCTTGGATTGTTCGGGGTGTGCGGTGCCGGCCTGCTCTTTGCGGGCGAGGCCGATGACGCCGCCGGCGTCGATGATCATGGCCACCGTACCGTCACCGAGAATGGTGGCGCCGGAGATGCCATCGACCTTGCGATAGTTGGTTTCCAGACTCTTGATCACGACCTGCTGCTGACCGAGCAGTTCGTCGACAAAAATACTGGCGCGACGGCCCTCGCCTTCCACCACCACCAGCAGGCCTTGTTCGAGGGCGGTCGACTGCGGCTCGATACCGAACAGGTCGTAGAGTCGAATGATCGGGATGTATTCACCGCGCAGACGGTAGAGCTCGGCGCTGCCGGCGACCGACTTGACGCGGTCCGGTGTGGCCTGCAGTGACTCGATGATCGAGACCAGCGGCACGATGTAAGTCTGATTGCCGACACGCACCAACTGGCCATCGAGAATGGCGAGGGTCAGCGGCAGGCGAATACGTATGGTGGTGCCGACGCCGACGGTCGATTCCAGTTCGATGAGGCCACCGAGTTCTTTGATGTTGCGTCGGACCACGTCCATGCCGACACCGCGACCGGACACATCGCTGACTTCTTTGGCAGTCGAAAAGCCGGGGTGAAAAATCAGATCGCGAATCGCTTCTTCTGACATGGTTTCGTCAGCACCGACGATGCCGCGTTCACGGGCCTTGGCGAGCAGGATTTCAGTGTTGATGCCGGCGCCGTCATCGACGATTTCAATGACGATGTTGCCGCCTTCATGGCGCGCAGCCAGAGTCAGGGTGCCATAGCCTGGTTTGCCGGCCGCAAGGCGCATTTCCGGTTGTTCGATGCCGTGGTCCAGCGAATTGCGTACGAGGTGTACGAGCGGGTCGCCGATTTTCTCCAGCACGGTTTTATCGAGTTCGGTTTGTTCGCCGATGATCTTGAGCTCGACTTCTTTGCCGAGCTTGGAACTCAAGTCACGTACCAGGCGCGGAAAGCGGTTGAACGAGAAACTGATCGGCAGCATGCGGATACGCATCACGCTTTCCTGCAGCTCGCGGGTATTGCGTTCGAGCTGGGCCAGACCTTCGCGCAGCTTGGCGAAGTTGATTGGCGCGGAGTCGTCGTCAAACTGGCCGAGCATCGACTGAGTGATGACCAGCTCGCCCACCAGATTGATCAGTGAATCGACCTTGGCGATATCGACGCGGATGGAAGAGGCCGGTGCGGCCGTCGCGGCTTCGCCCTCACGTCGCTCACCTTGACGGCGGTCGGACTGGCGTCGGTCGCCCGCACGGCGATCCTGGGCTTCCGGCACGACCGCAACGGTCTGGCCGGCGACGCTGGTGTCGCTGACTACGGCGGGCGCGGGTTCGTCGCGGCTGATGGTGATTTTTGCGTCATCCTCGACCCACTCGAATACTTCGCGGATAGCCGCTTCCTCGACGCTGCCGTCGAGGGTGAGGTGCCATGCCGTATAGCAGGTCTCGGGGTCGTAGATGGCGTAGTCGGGCATACGCGACAGTTCGACCTCGGCGCTGCAGGGGCCAAGGCGTTCGAGTTCGCGCAACAGGCGCACCGGGTCATTGCCGGTCGCAAACAGGTGCAGTTCGGGAATGAATTCAATGCGCCATAGGCCGCGGCTGGCTTGCGCCTCGACGTTTGCCGGGCTGCTCGCGACCGCGGCGGGCACCGCCGGTGTGGCACCCTGGTGTAATTCCTCTTCGAGTTTGTGGTGCACATCGGCGACCGCCTGCGCGTCGAAGTCGGTGCCGCTGCGAGCGGCGTCGAGCATCGAACGCAAACTATCAACCGCCAGCAGCAGAACATCGACTGCCGCCCGTGTCACCTGCCGTTTGCCGCTGCGCATCTCATCGAGCAGGGTTTCGAGCACATGGGTGAAATCGCTTATCGCGCTGAAGCCGAAAGTACCGCTGCCGCCTTTGATGGAATGGGCTGCGCGGAAAATGGCGTTGATGGCTTCGCTATCGGGCTGGCCGATTTCGAGGTCCACGAGGCCCGATTCCATGACTTCGAGGCCCTCATAGGACTCCTCGAAGAACACTTGATGAAATTGCGCGACATCGATACTCATGCTGTCTCCCGCTTGTGGCAGTGGTACGTAACGCCTGCGCTCGGACTCAGCCGAGCACCTTGGCGATAGTGGCCAGCAACTGTTCGGGGTTGAAGGGCTTGACCAGCCAACCGGTGGCGCCAGCGGCTTTGCCTTGCGCCTTCTTGTCGGCGCCCGACTCGGTGGTCAGCAAGAGCATGGGCGTGAACTTGTATTTGGGTAATTGGCGCAATTGCCGCACCAGTTCTATGCCATCCATGTTCGGCATGTTGACGTCGGTCAACACCACGTCGGCGCCGCCGGATTTGGCTTTTTCGAGCGCGTCTTTGCCATCGACTGCCTCGATGACGTTATAGCCGGCGCCTTTGAGCGTGAATGCGACCATTTGGCGCATGGAAGCCGAATCATCGACCGCGAGAATGCTTGCCATTCCGAAATCTCCTGAGCTTGAGTCTGCAGCGGTTGCAGCGATATTGAATCTGAAGGGTTAGCGGCATTGCGCTGGAAAAGCTTTATGCCCAAGTCGCCTGTTGCGCGGTGTTTTCACGCTGCCTTGCTGCCGACTTCAACGGCCAGCGCGTTACACACCGCTTCGAATTCGAATTCGACGATGCCGAGCGGAACCACGGCCTGCGCGACACCGCCGTCACGACCGAGCGCTTCGAGTTCACCGCACAACTGTGCAAGGCGGCTGGCACCCAGATTGGCACTGGCCGACTTCAGGCTGTGCGCTGCGTTACGCAGCAGGTCGTTGTTACCGGTGCTGGCAGCTTCCTGAAGTTTTTCGAGTAGCTTGGGCGAATTCTTGAGGTACATGCCGACAATACGCGGCAGGATTTCCTCCTTGCCGTCGCGATGCAGGGCGCGGATGCCATCGAGTATTTTCTGATCGAGCGCCGCGAGGTGTGCGCCACGTGTGTGCTCGATTGAGCTGGCGCGCGCGGCGGCCGCTGCACGTTGGGCCTGCTGTTTGACCTCGACATCGAGTGTCATCCAACGTTTGACCAGTGCGCCGAGCTGTTCGAGCGTGAAGGGCTTGGACAGATAATCGTTCATGCCGGACTTCAAGCAGCGCTCGCGGTCACCTGCCAGCGCATTGGCGGTCAAGGCGACTATCGGCAGTGGGCGATTACGGTTGTTATGCGCCTCCCAGCGCCGAATCTGGCGGGTGGCTTCGAAACCGTCGAGCACCGGCATCTGGCAATCCATCAGTACCACGTCGTAACCGCGCTGCATGCGGTCAAAGGGCGCGTCGCTGATGGCATCGACCGCCTGCTGGCCGTTTTCGACCAGCACCACGGTGCAGCCGAGATCTTCGAGCATGGTGCGCGCCAGTTCCTGGTTGACTGGATTGTCCTCGGCCAGCAAGACATGCGCGCCGAGCTGGCCACTGGCCACTGCGGACGTCGCTGAGGACGTTTTCAACAACTGCGCATTGTCGCCAGACACGGCCAGCGCGATACCGAGAGCGTCATGCAGTTCCATCTGTCGCACCGGCTTGTTGACATAGACCTCAATGCCGGCCTGCAGCCATTGACCGGTCTGCTCGAGCTGGTCGATGGAGCTCAGCATCACCAGCGGCGTGGCGGCGATGGTCGCGTCAGCCTTGATACGTTTCGCCAGTTCAATGCCTTCGATGTCCGGCAGACGTCTGTCCAGTACCGCCAGATGGAAGGGCCGGCCCAGGGTCTGCGCCTGACGCAACAATTTGAGGCCCTGCGCGCCATCCACCGCGCCGTGATAAGTCATGCCCCAGTTCTCAAGCTGGTGCTTCAGAATCTCGCGGTTGGTGGCGTGGTCATCGATGACCAGTATGCGTTTGCCGTTGAATTCGACGCTGGGCTTGATCTGTGCGGCGATGCTTGAGGCCGGCATGCGCGTGAGAGCGATTTTGAACCAGAACGTCGAGCCGTGACCGGGCTGGCTGTCGACGCCGATGTCGCCGTGCATGAGATCAACGAGGCGCGTGCAGATCGCAAGTCCCAGGCCCGTGCCGCCGAATTTGCGCGTGGTCGAGCCATCGGCCTGTTGAAATGATTCAAAGATATGCGCCTGATGTTCGGGTTTGATGCCGACCCCGCTGTCGCGCACTTCGAAGCGCAGATGGTCGCGCTCAGTACCGACCTCCAGCGCCTCGATCCGCACTACCACTTCACCTGCATCGGTGAACTTGATGGCATTGCCGACCAGGTTCATGAGGATCTGGCGGATACGATCGGGATCACCGCGATAGGCGGCGTGCGCCTGCGGCGGATAGACCGCGAGCACGGACAGTCGCTTGCGCTGCGCCTGTTCGGCAAAAAACGCCACGGTGTCTTCCACCAGTTGGCGCAAATCGAACACCGTGTGCTGGATCTCGAGCTTGCCGGCCTCGATTTTCGAGAAATCGAGAATGTCGTTGATGATCGCGAGCAGGGCTTCACCAGAGCGGCGGATGGTCGATGCAAAGCGGCGCTGTTTGCCCGACAGTTCCGTATTCAAGATGAGTTCGGTCATGCCCAGCACGCCGTTCATGGGCGTGCGAATCTCATGGCTCATGGTGGCCAGGAAGTCGCTCTTGGCGCGCGCCGCCTGTTCAGCGCGGTCGCGCGCGTCAATCAGCTTTGCTTCGGTATCGCGGCGCTGGTCTATTTCGCCCTTGAGTTTGCTGTTGACCTGCTCGGCGCCCTGTTTGGCGCGGGTCAGAGCAGCAATCAAATCCTCGTTCTCAAAGCGCAGTACCAGCGAATCGAGCACCGACGCGTGCACCACGCTCGTGATGCGTGCGAGTAATACGATGAACGCCAGCAGCAGTGCACCCATCGACGCATGAGTCGCATCCAAACGCAGCAGATGCACAACGGCCAGCGGCAATAGCGCGAAGGCTACAAACATTCGTGTCGCGAGTTTGTCCGCGGCGTACACGCTGATGGCCGAGGCGGTCACACCGGCCAGCACGAACGACAGAAAACTTTGATAGAGCAGATTGTCGGGCGGAAACAGCACGGCGCCCGCCACCCCCCAGCCGAGGCCACTGGCGGCGGTGCCGAGCAAAAAACCGCGCCGGAAACGCTCAACCTGTTCAGGACTGGGCGTGCCCACCGCCGCGTAGCGTTTGACCGCCATGATGCGTGCGACGGTCAGCACCGCCATCGTCGTTGACCATGACAGCAGCACGGCGGCATGCGCATGCGGCCACATCACGGCGGCGACGGTCACGAACAGCCCGAGCATGAACGGCCAGGTGCCGGGTGTGGTGCGCACCAGCAAATCCATGCGCGCTTGCAGCAGGCGCGGATCGGTGTCGGTAGTGAGGGTGAAGAATGCCAAGCGCTTAACTCCTCCGCGCCGCCGTCAGTGTGGGAGGCAGGCGCGGTCTTGCTGACCCTATCGGCGAGGCACGGGATTGCTTGATAGCGGTGGTCGGTATCCGCTTTTGTGTCATGGGCGGGCGCCGGGTGCGGCGTGTACACTTACGCGCGCTTGCAGTGCGCGAAAAGCAGCGCGTGATCGCCCGCGCCGATGGCGGTTTCGCTACCTGCGCCGTCCTGCCCCGACCCTGAGATATCGTCCATGTCACGCTGTGTGGCGCGGATCACGGAGATTGCATGGACCAACTCTACGCGCGCATCTTTGCCGATGCCGAATTCCTGGCGCTGCAGAAGCGTCGTCAGCGATTCACCTGGCTGTTGTCAGCACTGGTGTTCAGCGCCTTCCTGATTTTTATTCTGCTGGTCGCCTTCGCACCACGGTGGCTGGCAGTGCCGATAGCTCCTGACAGCGTGATCTCGCGCGGCGTGCCGTTGGGTTCGGCCACCATTCTTTTCGGTTTTGTCCTGACGGGTGCGTTTGTATATCGTGCCAACGGCGAGTTCGACCGCGACATGGCGCGCATCGTTGCGCGCTGCAGCGACGAGATCTGAGCATGACGAGCGGGCAGCGCGTCGCCGCATCGTTGCTGGTATTGAACTCACCTTTCGCCCATGCGCTCGGCGGCAGCGCGGCCGTGGCCGAGCGCGGACCGCTGAACGTGCCGGCCATCGCGATGTTCCTGGTGTTCGTGGCGGTGACTTTAGGCATCACCTGGTGGGCCGCGCGCCGCACTCGCACGGCGTCCGATTATTACGCGGCCGGCGCCAGCATCAGCGGCACCCAGAACGGGTTTGCGATCGCTGGCGACTTCATGTCGGCAGCGTCCTTCCTCGGTGTTTCGGGGCTCATCTACAGCGGCGGTTTTGATGGCCTCATCTGGGGCATTGGCGGATTGGCCGGCTGGCCATTGTTGTTGTTCCTGCTCGCTGAAAGACTGCGCAATCTCGGCCGGTATACCTTCGCCGACGCGGTCAGTTTCCGCCTGCAGGCCGCGCCGATGCGCACCCTGTCGGCCTGTTCGACGCTGGTCGTGATCAGCATGTATCTCATCGGCCAGATGGTCGGTGCGGGCACTTTGATCCAGGTACTGTTCGGCCTGCCCTATACCGGCGCGGTGTTGACGGTCGGCGCGCTGATGATTTTCTACGTGACCTTTGGCGGCATGATCGCGACCACCTGGGTGCAGATCACCAAGGCGGTGTTGCTGTTGTTCGGCTCGACGGTGTTGTCGGTGCTGGTAATGGCCGAGTTCGATTTCTCTTTTGAACGCCTGTTCCGCTCGGCGGTTGATGTGCACAAGAACGGCTTGGACATCATGGCGCCGGGCGGCATCGTGTCCGATCCGCTGTCCGTTCTGTCGCTCGGCACCGCGCTGGTGTTCGGCACCGCCGGACTGCCGCATATCCTCATGCGCTTTTTCACCGTGCCTGATGCGCGTGCCGCACGCCATTCGGTGTTTGTTGCGACCGGCCTCATCGGTTATTTCTACCTGTTGATAGTCATCTTAGGCTTCGGCGCGATAGCCCTGCTGGCGCGCGAGCCACAGTTCTTCAATGCCGCCGGCGGCTTGCGCGGCGGCGACAACATGGCGGCCATCCATCTGTCCCATGTGGTGGCGGGCGATCTGTTTCTGGGTTTCATTTCGGCGGTGGCTTTCGCCACCATACTTGCGGTGGTTTCGGGCCTGACTTTATCCGGCGCGTCGGCGATTGCCCACGATATCTACGCCAACGTGCTGCGGCGCGGACACGCGACCGAGACCGAGGTGGTGAATATCTCGCGCCTGTCGGCCATCGTGCTCGGGGTGTTTGCGGTGGTGCTGGGTATTGCCTTTGAAGGACAGAACGTTGCCTACATGGTGTTGCTGTCGTTCGCGGTCGCGGCCAGCGTCAATTTTCCCATCCTGTTGCTGTCGCTGTATTGGCGGCGCCTGACCACGCGCGGTGCGGTGGTTGGTGGCAGCGTGGGGCTGGTCACGGCCTGCGCGTGTGTGGTGCTCGGGCCGACGGTGTGGGTCGATCTTCTGCACCACGCCGCGCCGCTGTTCCCATATAAATTCCCGGCGCTGTTCGCGCTCATCGCCTGCGTCAGCGTGACGGTGCTGGTATCACTGACCGACAGGAGCGCGCGCGCTGCGCGCGAGGCGCGTGCCTTTGACCATCAATATGTGCGCGCGGTGACGGGGCTCGGTGCGAGCGGTGCCAGCGACCATTGAATATCAGGCACTGAATATCAGGCTCAGCTTTGCCCATTCAACTTAAGGAGTGACTTTATGGCCCTCATTCTCACCAGCGAAAGTTTCAAAGAAGGCGACTTGCTCGGCGCCGCCCATGTGCTGTCCGAAGACTACGGTTTTGGTTGCGCCGGCAATAATCTCTCGCCGCAGTTGGCGTGGAGTGGCGCGCCGGCCGGCACCGAGAGTTTTGCTGTGACCTGCTTCGACCCTGATGCGCCTACCGGCAGCGGCTTCTGGCACTGGGTGGTGGCAAACATTCCGGCTACCGTCAGCGCCCTGCCGCTCGGAGCCGGTGACCCGTCCAAACAGCTTATGCCTGCCGGTGCGCTCGAAGTGCGTACCGATTTTGGCAAACCTGGTTATGGTGGCCCATGTGCGCCGCAGGGCGACAACTTCCATCGTTATATCTTTACCGTACATGCGGTCGATCTGAAGTCGCTGCCGGTGACCGCCGACACCTCGGCCGCGGTGGTGGGTTTCTATCTCAATTTCCACACCCTGGCCAAGAGTCAGCTCATCGGTATCTTCCGCCGCTGACAGGTCACGCGGCGGGCCGCCGATGGCGTGATCCGCCGCATCTTTTGTCACGGCGATGGCGCCATACTGGACGCCATGAGCATCAGAAATCTCGACAGTCTGTTCAAACCGGCTTCGCTCGCCATCATCGGCGCCAGCGAACGCAGCGGTGCCATCGGTCAGGTCGTGACCCGCAATATCCTCGATGGCGGTTTCGCCGGGCCGGTCATGCTGGTTAACCCTGGCCACCGCGAGTTGTTCGGTCGCGCAGTGTATGCCGATGTCGCGAGCCTGCCCGAAACGCCGGAACTCGCGGTGATCTGTACACCGGCCGCGGCCGCGGTGGCGGTGGTGGCGGAGCTCGCAGCGCGCGGTACGCGCGCCGCGGTGGTGATCGCGGCCGGCTTTTCCGGCCCGCCGGAGTCGCCCGGCGGACGTCTGCGTCAAGCCTTGCTGGACGCCGCGCGGCCGGCTCTGCTGCGCCTGGTTGGACCGAACTGCCTGGGCATACTTGCGCCCACCATCGGCTTGAACGCGAGTTTTGCGCCGATCCAGCCACACAAAGGGGGCCTGGCCTTCGTTGCCCAATCGGGCGCGATACTCACCTCGGTGCTCGATTGGGCGGCGCCGCGCAACATCGGCTTCTCGCTCATGGCCTCGCTCGGCGACATGGCCGATGTCGATTTCGGTGACATGCTCGACTATCTCACCAACGACGCTGACACGCGCGCCATCCTGCTCTACATCGAAGCTGTGACCCACGCGCGCAAGTTCATGTCGGCGGCGCGTGCAGCGTCACGCACCAAGCCGGTGATCGTGGTCAAGGCCGGCCGCCACGCCGCCGCTGCGCAGGCTGCGACTTCCCACACCGGCGCACTGGCCGGCATCGATGCGGTCTATGACGCAGCGTTTCGCCGCGCCGGCATGTTGCGGGTGGTGACGCTGGAGGATTTATTCGACGCGGTCGAAACCCTCGCGCTGGCGCGGCCACCGCGCGGCGAGCGGCTCGCCATCCTGACCAACGGTGGGGGTGTGGGTGTGCTTGCGACCGACGCCTTGATGGATGCCGGCGGTACTCTCGCCGAGTTATCGGATCAGACGATTTTGCGGCTCGACGCGGTATTGCCGAGCACCTGGTCGCGCGCCAATCCCATCGACATCATCGGCGATGCGAGCCCCGAACGTTATACCGCAGCGCTCAAGGCGGTATTGGACGCACCGGAGATCGACGCGCTGCTGGTCTTGAATTGCCCGACCGCGGTGACCTCGCCGCAAGCCGCTGCGCGCGCGACCCTGGCCGCATTGCCGACGCCGCGCCGCTTGCCGGTTTTCACCAGTTGGGTCGGCGGCAGCGCTGCGGCGTTGGGACGACAGTGTTTTCGCGACGCCGGCATTCCGACCTTTGACGCGCCCGAGGACGCGGTGCGCGGTTTTATGCAACTGGTCGATTACCGGCGCAACCAGGCGGCGCTGCTGGAAACACCGCCATCGATGCCAAGTGATTTTGTGCCGGAACTCGACAGCGCGCGCGCCATCATCGCGACCGCGCTCGATGAACAACGCGCG